>USCK01000048.1 GCA_900553205.1 uncultured bacterium
TATAGTTGTTTGTTGTCTTTTTAATTCAGCACTAATTAAGTCAGCAATCTCTGCATCTGTATTTCTAATTATATCTAATTCCATATAACATATCCCTCTCTTTAGGTATAATTATATGACAAAGTTGAAATTTAATCAATCAATGTTAATTTATAGGGATAATCAACTTTTGTCCGATACCTATAGCGTTGGGATTTGCCAATTTGTTAGCATCTTCTATAGACTTCAATTTTGTTTCATCAAAACTGCCATAGAAATGAATTGCAATACTTTCTAATGAATCACCGGGTTGAACCGTATATTCTTTAGATTGAGGTAAAACAGGAGCTGTTTGAACCTCTTGTTTTGTATCTGCAGGAATAAATGTAAATTTTGAACTTTCTATATTTGAACCTTTGTTGAAAGGATTAGAAATACTGATATTCAAATCTTCAAGAGGTGAATATCCTACAACAAGGCTAATCAAAATTGCAACAACCAATGTTGAAACAACACCTACCAATACTCCACTTGTAAAAAATGCGATTGGAGATTTTTCTGTTCTTGATGCAACTTTAAAATTTTGCCATAAAACATCAAGCTCTTCTTGTTTATCAACAGGAGTTTTGACATTGTTATATTTATTGTTGTATTTTGCAAGCGATTCCAACATTGCAATTTTTTCACGCGTAATATTTGATCTTCTTAAAGTAGAACCTTTCATAATCCTCACCCAGTCTTTTACTGCTAAGCAGTAATATATCACTAACACTTTTTAAATCATGTACATATTAACATAAATATTTAAACCTTGCAAAGAAATCAACCGTATGGAGTAGTCGTTATTCATTTATCCCTTTTGCATAAATTGCAAAATCATACTTTACGGGGTCTTCATTATCAAACTGTTTTAATGCTTTTGTTAATTCTGTTACAGCTTTGAAATCATTACTTTTTCTTTTTAACAAACGCATTTCTCGTGAGATTTTTGCAACATGTGTATCTAGTGGGATTAATAATTCCGAGGTCGGTATAAACTTCCATATTCCAAAATCAACAGGAGGTTTTCTTATCATCCAACGCAGAAACATATTCAGCCTTTTCATTGCACCACCATTCTTTGGATTTGCAAGCATGAAAGTAAATCCTTCCCCTACATCTGTAGAATTGGCATAAAAATAATCTGTTACGATTTGAAGCATGCCTTTTATTTCATAAGTCGTATCATAACCGTATTTAAATAATGTTTGTATTGTTTCATTTGAATTATAGAGTTTTGATAAAACCTCTAATATTCCTATTACATCATTTTCTTTAGCAAATCTGTAATTAAAACCTGACAAATTAGAAAAATCACCTTGTTTTATATAATCAATCGGACTTTCACCCATTTTAGAAAACAATTCATACAATTTTGAAATAAACACTTTACGACTGCCGTAAGCAAATAGTGCAGAGATAAAACCGACTAACTCGATATCACAGACGTCTCTATAGTTATGAGGCAGTTGAATCGGGTCAGTTTCTATAAAAGCCTTGTTTTCATATTTTTCAACTAATTCATCTAATTCTAATTTTGTAATCATCTTATTTTTTCAAAAAACTCTTTTAACAACTTATCACATTCTTCTTCCATAATACCACCATAAATATTAATAGAAGAGTTTGTTTTGCTCTGTAATCTGTAAACTGAGAAGCCCCCATACTGCCTGTCATAACTGCCAAAATATAAATTCTTTATTCTTGACTGCAATATTGCCCACGCACACATAGGACAAGGTTCGAGAGTTACATACATATCACAATCATCTAAGCGCCAACGACCCAATTTTTGTTCAGCTTCTTTTATTGCTAAAATCTCAGCATGCGCTGTGACATCATTTAATTCTTCCTTCAAATTGTGGCAAGACGCAACTATTTCGTCACCACTTTTTATAACAGCTCCGACAGGAATATCCGAAGTAACCTTTTTAGCTTCTTCTATTGCGTTTATCATTCTTGATTAGCCTTTTCAAAGAATATTTTTACAGAAAAACCGTATTCTTCTGTAGAATATAATCTTACTTCACCATTCATCGCTTCTACTAAACCTTTAACAATAAACAAGCCTAAACCTGTACCTCTTGTAGTTCTTGTAGTCTTATCGTCCATACGAGTAAATTTATCAAACAAGGTTTTGAGTTTTTCTCGAGAGATTAATGGATATTTATTATTTATTTCTATACAAACTTTTCCGTTATCTTCGCATGCTTTTATTAAGATTTCGGTATCATCTTCTGCATATTTTACAGCATTTTCTATCAAGTTGATAATAACCTGTTCAAACCTATCTCTATCGGCATAGATTAACGGTAAATTCTCTGGAATTGTATTTACTATGGTTTTTGAAGATGAATTTTTGATTAACAAAATTGCATCATCGACAACCTCTTGAACAGAAATAGAATCCATTATAACATTCAACCTTGAATCTTCAATATCAGGTATAACCAACAAATCCTCTATCATTCGTTTTAGACGCTCTGACTGTTTCTTGATTACTTTTAAAGATTTTTGTTGAGTTTCTTTATCAATTTCAATATCTTGTCGCAGTAGTCTTGAAGTATAACCCTGAATACTTGTCAAAGGAGTTCTCAATTCATGACTAACTGTATCTATCATATTGGAACGAAATTCATTCAGCTCTTTTAATTCTTTGTTTGTCTTTTTAAGTTTTGAATAGGATTTGTTAATCTGTTTAACCATTCTGTTAAATTCAAAAGCTAAGAATATAATTTCGTACGGAGTAAATACACTTGATAACAGTCTTATTCGTCTTCTGTAGTTTCCTTTAGAAATCGCAATTATAGCTTTAAACAACTGTCTTATGTTGATATAAAGATAATATGTATATAGCCCTACAATAAACAACACTGTCAACGATGCTATTAAAACCGATAAAATAATTTTTGCTCGTCCGTACTCAATGGTTGAACGTGTCATATCTCGAGGAGTATTTACAATAATTGTAACTTGAGGGTTGCTCTTTTTTAAATAAACAAACGGCTGATTCTTTTGTTCCCCGAAAACTGTTGCCCTATCAACCAGTTGTTCTTCTGGAAGTTGAGCCAAACTTTGTTTGAAGATTTTGTCATTGTAATTGTGTGAAGTTAGCAATTCACCCGAAGGCGACAAAATATAAATTTGACGTTTATCTTTATCCAAAGGACTGAACAACTGATTTCTTAATGCCGTAATATCAAACACTGCAACCAAATATTTGCCGTTCTTTAGTTTTTGACAAATCGCAGTTTCTTCGTTTTGGATACAGTTTTTATAAACCGTCTTAAAATCTGAATAACTGTTTACGACAAATAATCTTTTATAAACATCTGAATTATTAACAATACGTTTTAAATAAGCTCGTTTTTCCTGTTCGGTCGGGAAATAATTAAACGTCATAACTATTTGTTTTAACTCATTTGATGCTGTTGTTTGAAATACATCAATTTCATCAGAAACCATATTTGCAATAAGTTCAGCCGTAACTTTTAATTGGTTTCTAACTGATTGCTGGTTAATATTATTTATAATAAAACCACTTATTGTCATTGGAATAACAACAGCAAAAAAGAGAACAATCGCAATTTGTTCGACAATTTTAAGACGTGATGCTCTTATAGTAATCGCCATTTGATTATTCTCCAAATGGTGTTAATTTGTAACCGACATTTGTAACAGTATGAAGATATTGAGGCTTTTTAGGTTCAGGCTCAATTTTGTTTCTCAAGCCTCCGACATGCACTCTTACCATACGCACATCTTCATCACTGTCATACCCCCAAACCTCATCAAGCAAAGTCGCAAGAGTTACAGGAGTATTAAAATGTTGCATTAAGCAATAAAGAATCTCAAACTCTGTAGGAGTCAGTTTTACTTTTTTGTTTAGAATAACTGCCTCTAAGGTTTCAGGAAAAATCTCAATATTACCAGACTGCAGAATTTCATTTGTAATAGAATTTGTTTCCTGAGGTTGATTTCGTCTTAATAGGACTCTTATTCTTAAAAGCACCTCTTGGATATCAAAAGGTTTTACTAAATAATCATCAGCCCCACAATCAAAACCTATAGTTTTATCATTGATTGTACCTTTTGCAGTAAGCATAAGAATAGGTATAGACAGTTTTGCTTGACGAATATTTTTACAAACATCAAAGCCGTTCATCTTAGGCATCATGACATCTAACAGAATCAAATCGTAAGAATTATTTAGAGCTTTTTGCAAGCCTTCTTTGCCGTCAGAAGCTGTATCGACAAAATAGCCGCTATGAGAAACATCAAATTCTAATAAATCTCTAATTTCATCATCATCATCAACGATTAATATTCTTTTCTTCTCTGTCATAAACTACCTCTTGTTTTTACCAAAATATTTTTCAGGATAATTAGTATCAGATTCACTTATTGTTTGATACTCATTCTTGTCAATATCCACACCCATATTTGAGGTTTTTATTTCAAATTTCTTTTTCTTCTTTTTCGGTCTGAAATCCATAACTACCCTTAGATTATATTGTTATCATCATCTATTTGAACAATAGTAGGCTTGTGATTTTTGAGTTCATTTTCAGAGAAATATCCGTAAGATACGATAATTACTCTATCACCTTTTTGAACTTTTCTTGCAGCTGCACCGTTTACACAAAAAGTTTTTGACTTTCTTTCACCTTTTATTGCATAAGTTTGAAACCTTTCACCATTATTAATATCAAGGATATCAACTTTTTGGTATTCTTTTATATTTGCTGCATCTAAAATATCTGCATCTATTGTTATTGAACCTACATAATTCAAATCAGAATCAGTAATTGTAGCTCTATGGATTTTTGAATTTAAAAACTCTAATAACATATACTTTTCTCCCTATTACAAATATTCTACATCAAACAGAGAAAATGCTTAATAAAATTTTAGTTGATATACTTCCCGTCAAAAAGTTCTTTAATCATTTTTGATTGGTCGGACTCAAAGGTATTTGAGTGTTGTTTTTCAGTTTTTTTTTCTTCCTCTTGAACTTTATTTTCTGTTACCTCTTTAACGGTTTCAGCTTCTTCTTCCGAAATCTCAGACTTTGGTTCAGCAAGAGTTTTTGGAGCGACAGTCGGTTGAGGTTTTGGTTTTGCAGGTACAATTTTGCCTAAATCAATATCCGAATCTAATGGCGTTCTGATATTTACAACCGTATTTTTTTGCCCGAACATTTCGTCTGCAGCTTCCATTATTGCAATTTTCTTTTGACCTTCACTTGCTTGTTTTACAAAAATTGATTGTTTGAAAGTAATCACAACTTCATCAGGTGCGATTTTTACAGGATTTGCGAGTTTAAGCAAAGCATGCGTAGAAGGACTTTTTATATGAGATAACAATTCTCCCCATAAACTTCTAATATCTGTAGATGGGTCAAGCTTTTTAGCCTTTGGCATCGGTGTAAATTCTTCTGCTTTTTCTTCTACTGTATTTTGAACAGGTTTACTTTCAGGTTTAGGTTGACTGTTTTCTACAGGTTTGGAAATACTTTGAGGTTGAATAGGTTGTGGAACAACCGTTTTTGGTGCAGACTGAACAGGTGTTGCAACTCGTCTTTGAGGAGTTTGTGCAACAGCTCCTGATTCTAAAGCTTGTAAACGAGTTTGTAAATCTATAAGTTTTGTATTATTTGTTAAGTTTGACAAATCTATCAAGGCAACCTCAAGCCACATTTGTTGATTAACTGTCGCTTTGATTTCTTTGATATAATCAGCGATTTTTTCTATCAAGAAAACTATTTGATGAGTTTCTACAACTTCTTTTTGTTTTTCAAGTTCTTTTATTTGAGCTTCATTTAAGTTGGTAAGCTCAACTGTTGTTTTTGAATCACAGTTCTTGACGATTAAAAGATTTTTGAAATAATACATCAAATTTGAAAGTATTTGAACAGGCTCGTTACCTGAATTATAAACCTTTTCTAGAATTTTGACGGCATTAATAGAATCAGAATCAATTATATACTGAGCCATTTCGTTTAAAACATCAAAAGATATTCGACCTAATAAATTATTTATGTCATCTTCCGTTATTTCTTTAGATTCACCTAATATACTAACTTGGTCTAAAAGAGCGATACTATCACGCATACCACCTGCAGAGTTTTTGGCAATAGAATATAGCGCACCGTCAGAAATTTTTATATTTTCTTTGTCAGAAATATATCTAAGGTGTTTTGCGATATCATCTGTTGTGATTCTTCTGAAATCAAATCTTTGGCAACGGCTCTTTATTGTATCAAGCACCTTATGAGATTCTGTTGTAGCTAATATAAACACAACATTCTTTGGGGGTTCTTCTAATGTCTTTAATAAGGCATTAAAGGCTGTATTTGTCAGCATGTGGACTTCGTCTATAATATAGATTTTATATTTACCGTTAACAGGAACATATTGAATTTTTTCTAAGATATTTTGAGCATCCTCAACTTTTCTGTTACTTGCAGCATCGATTTCTATAACATCAATAGGTACTGTATTTGTAATATCAACACAGCTTGCACATTTGCCACAAGGATTTACAGTTGGTCCTTCAATACAGTTTAAAGACTTTGCCAAAATTCTTGCTGTAGAAGTTTTACCTGTTCCTCGAGGACCTGTAAACAAATACGCATGTGAGATTTTGCCTAATGTTATAGCATTAGAAAGCGCTTGTTTAATATGTTCTTGCCCTACAACTTCCTCAAGTTTTTGTGGACGATATTTTCTATATAAAGGTATATAAGTCTCACTCATGCTATAATCATATCACAAAGGAGATAAGATGAGTTATATATTACCAAAACCTTTAAAACTTGGTGATACAATCGGTGTTATTGCACCTTCTGGGCCAATTTGTGAACAAGATGCTATTTATAGAGCAAAATCATTTTTTGAAACATTGGGATATCAAGTTGTTTTTTCAAAACATTTATTTGAACAAGATAGATATTTATCTGCACCTGATAAAGCAAGGATCGAGGATATACATTGGGCATTTTCTAATGATGAAATAGATACTATTATTTGTGCTAGAGGTGGGTATGGGGCTTTGAGATTAATAAATGATATTGACTATAATCTCATCAAATCTAACCCTAAGAATTTTTGTGGGTATTCAGATATAACTGTACTTTCTGCAATGTTTTTAAAACGTGCAAATTTAATAACATATTCATCACCTATGATGAAGGGTGATTTTGGAGCAGAGAAAAAAGACAAATTTACGATGGATAGTTTTTTTAAAGCTATAACTAATCAACCTCAAACTCTTATTGGTCAAAAAGTCCATAAAGAAGGAAAATGCGAAGGTATATTATGGGGTGGAAATTTGGCATCTGTTGTTTCTCTTGCAGGGATAGATTTTATCCCTGATGAAGATTTTATATTTTTTGCAGAGGACTTGAACGAACCTGTTTATAAAATAGATAAAATGTTTACTCAACTGATGAATATTGAAAATTTCAGAAAGAATGTCAAAGGTATGGTATTGGGTGAGTTTTTGGATACAGGCTATCCTGAGCAGTTAATGACCTTGTTTGATAATATAGCCAATGAACTTGACATTCCTGTAACATCAGGTTTTAAAATATCTCACAATAAAACCAAAGCCACAATTCCGTATGGTGCAAAATGTGTACTCGAGAATGATAAAGTGGTTTTAGAGTAAAGTAAATAAGTTCAAGTTAATAAGAAAAATTTATCGTTATTCAGAGCCTTTAAGACGATGAATCTCTTTCAAACCTTGCTAGAGATCTTTCGCGTTGCTCAAGATGACAGTAAGGTTTTATCTCCTTAATCACTTATTTACTTAACTCTTATTAACTTTTTATTAACTTTAATAACTAAACCCATCAGCTTTCATACGGTCTATACATTCTGTTATTTGTTCTTCTGAGCATACAATAGAAACTCTAAAGAAGCCTTCTCCGTATTTACCATAAGCATGTCCTGGAACTGCAACAATACCTGATTTTTCTAGCAATGCATCTGTAAACTCTTGAGAAGTTTTGAATCTTTTAGGTATAGGCAGCCACAAATAGAATGTTGCATTCGGGATATTAAAACCTGACCAACCCAATTCCTTCAAACCTTCAACAAACATATCTTGTTTTTTCTTCAATCTGAGGTTTGCCTCTTTAGTATATTCGTCACCCTCTTTAGAATTCAAGATAGCAGCGCATGCAGTTTGCAAAGGTTTGTACAAGCCATTGTCAATAGTAGATTTAAGAACGGCTAAATAACCAACGGCATCTTTGTTTCCACAAATCCAACCTGCACGCATACCTGTCATAGCATAAGGTTTTGAAAAGCTAAAGAACTCAACTGCAACATCTTTTGCACCTTCAAACTCTAAAACACTAAATGGCTTATCTTCTTCATTAAAATACAAATCTGCATAAGCGGCATCTGACATCAAAAGAATATGATGTTTTTTACAAAATTCGATACAATGCTTGTAATATTCTCTTGTCGCAGTAGCACCTAACGGATTATTCGGATAATTAATAATCAAAGCCTTAACTTTTTCAGCTTTTCCACCTTCTTTGATATAACTATCCCAAACCTCATCTAAATTTGGCATAAAATTATTTTCAGGTGTCAATGGCACAGGATATGATTTGCCCCCTGCGATTGTTATCATTTGACCATAAGACGCATATCCCGGGTCTGGAACAAAAACAACTTCTTGTTCTTCTTTCGCCATTGTCGGGTTTATCAACACTCGGATAAAGTTTGCCAAGCCTTCTTTTGACCCTAACAAAGAACAAATTTCTGTAGAAGGGTCAAGTTCTACACCAAAACGAGATTTCATTTTTTGTGCGATAGCTTCTACAAAGAATTTTTCACCTTTTGGAGTTGAATATGTATGAACCCCTGTTTTATCCATTTCTGATTTCAAGACATCAAACATTTTTTGAGGAGGATTTTCAATAGGAGCACCCATTGATAAAAATATAGGACTTCTGTTTTTCTTTTCTAATTCAGGTCTTAAAGCATTTGCTTTCGCTTTAATCTGAAACATTATATATGTACTTATTGATTTTACATAATCATTAAACAATTCTTTCATACAGTATTCCCTTCCTACGGTACCAAAAGTTTATTCTAATACAAGAAGAATAAATTGCAATAAAAAAGAAACTCTCTCATACTACCATCACTATCATATCATAGGTTAAATCTGTTTTTCTTGTTTCTTTCCGATTTCGTTTCCTGCAACCAACAACGCAATAGGTATAAATCTTGAAGCAAGTTTTGTCACAATATTATCTTTTGCTATATATTGAGAAGTCATGCAAATATCATCTAAATGCGCAGACATATCTGTCAATTCAATAGGACGTTTTTCTTTTTTCTTGAATATCATATTATTAAGTTTGTTAGCTATTTTGTTACCAGCAATAATACCCGTAGCCAAACCTATTATCGGCAAAAGGATTCCACACGCTTTGCCTGCTTTTGGTGGAAGTTTTGGCGTAACTTTGCTTACCAACCAATCAGCCCCTGCTACGGTAGAAATTGGTAGTGAAATATTTATATACTGGTTCAAAGTTTCTCTATACTTTGCTTGACGATTATTTTTGTTTTTATCAAAAATCAACCCTCCGGCTAAACCTCCCAAACAAGAGCCTGCGCCAACGGTTAAAACTTTCCCGAAGGAATAATCTTCCTTGCCCAAAAAAGTTTCTTTAAATGGAGTCGAAACCATTCGTGTTAATTTTAAAGAATAAGGGCGTTTTGAAGTCTTGGCAAGAAGCATCAAACTCCCTATAACACCCAAGGCTGTAGTCATCTGAATCCCTAAACGTTCATTTTTTGTAAGTTTAGGAGCAACAGTTTTTTTGGCAACATCAACAGGCTTGGCTGTTTGGAAAAATTGCTTATTATCACCTAACACACTTATTTTATTCATTGAAGTAACAGTAGATATCATACACATATTTTAAAACACAAAAACATATTTTTTTGCTATTATAAAATTGTGAGAAAATAAAAATTTTCACATTTTCTTAATCAAAGTTGGAAAGAAGGAGAAATATTATGAAATTTCAAAAAATAACAGATAATATTCTATACTGTGGTCTTAACGACGAAAACAGAGCTATATTTGATGAGTTAATTCCGTTGGAACATGGTACAAGCTACAACTCATACATAGTACAAGGCTCTGAAAAAACTGCAATAATTGATACTATGTACCCGCCAAAAACAGATGAATACCTAAAAAATCTTGACGAAAACGGTATCACAAAAGTTGATTATATTATTGCAAATCATGGGGAACAAGATCACTCAGGTTCTATCCCTGCATTATTAGAAAAATATCCTGAAGCTATTGTTATAACAAACTCTAAATGCGCAGATAACCTTAGAGAAATGCTTTTTGTTCCAAGAGAAAGAATCCAAATCATTGGTGACGGAGATAAATTATCACTTGGAAACAAAACATTACAATTCATATTTGCACCAAATGTTCACTGGCCTGATACAATGTTTACACATGTAATCGAGGACAATATACTATTTACTTGTGACTTCCTTGGTGCTCACTATACATTTGATAATGTGTTTGCAAAACCTTGTGAAGAACTTACTCACAGCGCAAAAAGATACTATGCTGAAATTATGATGCCATTCAGAATGTTATGCAAGAAATACACTAACCTTGTAAAAACTATGAATGTAAGCATTATTTGCCCTTCTCATGGTCCTATATACAACAACCCGTCAGATATCCTAGACCTATATGAAGATTGGACAAAAGACGAAGGTAAAAACTTGGTACTACTTCCTTATGTTTCTATGTATGGCGCAACAAAAGAAATGATTGAATATCTATCTAAAAACCTTGAAGAAAAAGGTATCAAAACATTTGTTTATGACATCATCAGAGGTGATTTAGGGGACTTGGCAATGGGCTTGGTTGATGCGACTACAATGGTACTTGGTGCATCTATGGTACTTGCAGGCCCTCACCCTGCAGCCGTAAACACTGCATACTTGGCAGGAGTTCTAAGACCAAAATTAAGAATTGCATCATTTGTCGGTTCTTACGGCTGGGCAGGCAAGTTGTTTGAACCACTTGCAGACTGTGTATCTAAGCTTAAACTTGATGTTATTGAACCTATCCAAATAAAAGGCAGATTAACATCTGATGACTACAAGCGTTTAGATGCTATGGTTGAAGCTATTTACAGCAAACATAAAGCATTAGATTTAGTTTAGATATAAAAAGCTATAGATTCGCAAAGCTTCATTAGCCACATCGGACAAATCCCGATAATAAGAATTACAAAAGTGCAGACATACAAAACAAGCTTGTTTGCACTTTTCGTTTTTATTGAAATATTTTCTTTATAAGGAAGTATCATGAACATATTACGCAAAAATTTTATATAAAAAACACACGACAAAACAATCAAACCAAACAACAACACAAGCAAAGGCAAAACAACAATACCACTATTTAAAATTGACGCTATCAAATAGATTTTTGCGACAAATCCACCTGTTACAGGCAACCCTATCAAGGAAAGAATACAAACTGCAAAACAGCTGGCAAATAGAGGATTTTTATAAAAATACCCTCTAAAGCAATTATTCTTATTAACCAAATTGGAGTGTTCCAAAGCCATTATCGCTGAGAATGCGCCTATATTCATAAAAATATACACCAACCAATAAAAGAACATCGCAGACAAAGACATTCTTGAATAAAGCGCCAGCGCAACAAGCATATAAGAAACATTCAAATAAGAACTGCAAGCCATAAGTTCTTTCAGATTAGAGGATTTTAGTGCATAACAACAACCGTATAAGGCAGAAAACAGCGCAAAAAGAATTAAGATAAAAGAGGTTTCAAAAGATACAAAAATTCCTAAAATTTTTACCAGCGCCGAAAATATCGCAACCTTCGGAACTACGGAAACAAAAGTTACAATTTTAGTATCAATATTTTTGTATATATCAACAATCCAATTACCAAAGGGAAACACACCTAATTTAAACAAAAGTCCCGTCAAAACAAGGAAATACGGAATAATATATGTTGAAAAAGAATAATTATCGTGAGTAACCAAATAGTTATAGACTTCTTGGAAGTTTAAACTCCCCGTAAACCCATAAAGAAAAACAGCACCTAGTAAAAACATAAAAGATGCAATACAAGACATCAACAAATATTTCATAGTTTCGGATATTGAAATTTTTGCTTTGTCTATGGATAACAAAAAATACATACAGATACTAAACAGCTCAATATTAACATATAACGAAAAAAAGTCTTTTACAGAGGTTATCAACATCAGAAAAATTATTGAGAATAAATAAATAAAATTAAAGTACCTGATATTTTTGAAGATTTTGCGTCTTGAAGTTAAACAATATATAACTCCTGCAGATATACAAATAAGAATCTTTGTCATATACATATACAATTCATTTGGATAAAAAGAAACAGATAGCAAAGATAC
>USCK01000049.1 GCA_900553205.1 uncultured bacterium
ACATAACTTTGATGAGATAAAAAGATTAGATGTCAGAATCGGGGATACAGTTTTTATTAAAAAAGCTGCAGAGATTATTCCAAAGGTCGTTAAGGTCGTTGATTCCCCTGAACATAATGATTTGCCAGAGTATGTTCCACCAAAAGAATGTCCTGAATGTCATTCTCCATTGATAGAAAAAGAAGGGGAAGTTAATTGGTACTGTTCAAACCCGAATTGTTCTTCTATTGAAAGAGCAAAACTAGAGTATTGGGTTTCTCGTGAAGCTATGGATATAGATTCTGTAGGGCCTTCTGTTATAGAACAGTTGTATGAAAAAAATATGGTACTTAATCCTGCCGATTTTTACAGACTGACTCGTCAAGATTTTATGCAGTTGGATTTGGTCAAGGAACGAGCTGCAAATAAGATGTTTACATCAATTCAAGACAGTAAAAATAGACCGTTGACAAAGTTTATAACGGCATTGTGTATCAGGCATGTTGGTAAAGAAACTGCAGATTTGCTTGTGAATGAGATGTCAACATTAGAAAATATAAGAACAGCGTCTGGCGAAAAACTTGCATCTACAGAAGGAATCGGAGATAAGATAGCTAAGAGTATATATGAGTATTTTCATACCGAGTCAAATATTCAACTTGTTGATGAATTGTTGACTTTGGGAGTAAGTCCTCAAGAAGGCTCTGAAAAAATTTCTGACAAACTCGCAGGTTTAACTTTTGTTCTGACCGGAACATTAGAGAGCATGACAAGAGATGATGCAGGTGCTAAAATAAAAATGTTAGGTGGTAAAACCTCATCTTCTGTATCTAAGAAAACTTCTTATGTGGTAGCAGGTGCAAACCCTGGCTCAAAATTTGACAAAGCACAGGGGTTAGGTGTTAAAATATTAAGTGAAGATGAATTTAAAGAGTTGATAGGATAAATATGAAAAAGAATTTTAGAGTAATTCAAATAAATGGCTTTAGAGGGTTATGCGTAGCTTTGGCGATTGTGACATGCTTAATTGCTGGGTTTGTTGTATTTCCGGGATTGTTGGCAATGATGGCATGGAATTTTGTTTCAGCAAAAACAGCTCTTGTTCCAACAGTTGGTATTTTGCAAGGTACTTTGCTTTGGGGAATCATGGTTGTCAGCTATATGATAGTTAAAAAACGCAGTGTATTGGTTTCTTTTAAAACACCTACAGAGTTAAGTGATGAAGAACTTGATGAGGTTATGGAGCGCATAAAAATGGAAACTACAGCTCAAATGATGAATGATATTATTACTAATGCTCGTGCTGAAAAGAAACCATCTATGGTGGATTTGAAGTCAAATGACTCTAAAGAAAATTCAGAGATAGAAATATCAAATAAAAAGATTGACAATTAATTATGTTCTTAATACAATAGTCTTGTCGCCGGTATAGCTCAACGGTAGAGCAACGGTTTTGTAAACCGTAGGTTGTAGGTTCGATTCCTATTACCGGCTTTTTTAACACATTGATAACTCTATTTCAATATAAGCCCTTGTGGCTCAGGGGTAGAGCACTCCCTTGGTAAGGGAGAGGCCACGAGTTCAAATCTCGTCAAGGGCATTTTTGAACTCTTTATGTGATAACTAAATATGGGTAGGTGCCCGAGTGGCTAAAGGGAGCAGACTGTAAATCTGCCGTCGCGAGACTACGGTGGTTCGAATCCACCCCTGCCCACCACTTTTAAAAGGACTCCTTGTGGGAGTCCTTTTTTATATCAACAACTATAGTAAAAATAAGGAGTACAGGTATGTTTTTTCAACCAATTTTTTATAATTTAAAGTTTTCTGTTACGCAGGCAATAAATCCTCATATTCAGCAACCTGCAAACAAATTTGTGGAAAAAGCTGTAAGTTTGCCTTCTAAAAAAGTAAAAAATAGTGCTGCAAAGTTACCTAAAAAGATTTTAGGAAAAGATATTTCATTACACGCACAACCTAAAACTGACACGGTAGTTTTATCATCAGCTAAAACTAATGTTCAAAAGGCTCAAAATAAAACAAATAACAGTTATGGAAAGAATATCAAAAAAGTTTTGAATAAATATTTTGATAATTCAGATGTTAATGCAGAACAACAAATTGCAAGACAAGAAAATTTGACAAGCTTAGTAAATTCTTATGAGAAAGAAAATATTGCACGTCAAAGAAAAAATTCTTTTACAAATGAAACTATTAAAGAGTCAAGACAAAACGCCATTAAATTAATGACTGATTATGGTAAGGAACAATTAGCAATGTTTAAAGAAGTTGTAAAACATGATAATAGACTAATGACTAATGATATCAAAAAACATTATCCTGAATATATTCCAAGTCATGAGGAAATTGTTTATTATACTTCTAAGATATATCAATAACTCTCATACAAGGCTTCCTTGAGATTCTTTGTGTAAGTTTGATATAAAAGAATTTGTTAAATATGTTAACATTCTAGCAAAATAATTCTTTATCCGTTTTGTATAATTATTACCCTAATAATATGAAAGGATAAAAAATGAATTTTGCAATTAATAATACAGTTACTTTTACCTCAAGAAGTCACAATACATTTAGAGATAATGAAAATTTCAATGTAGAAAAAGATAATGTTTCATTAGGGTATTCAACTTATGACGGCTATGATAATACAAACAGTGATTTTTTTTATGAAATAGACGACAATTCAAAATCTTTTGATGATAAAGTAAGAAATGCTGATTATGCAGATTATGGACTTAGCTATTACACGCAACCTGCATCTTATTTTTCTACCACAGATAGTAAATATGAAAAATTAGTTGATAATTCATTCTTGAAAACAAAAGATGGTGGAGAAAGATTCTCTGGTAATTTGTTTAATCATTTAAAGGATAAGGCAGGTTATTTCTCAAATCGAGATATTAAAGATGTTGCAGGGGCTTCTAAATTGCGCAGAAGTGATTCTTCAGAATATGTTGATTACAATCTGTTAAATGCAGGCTTCAATGTAAAAGATAAATATCCTGATATGAGCTCTGAAAAGTTTGTTGCTTATTTAGATTCTTTTAAATATAAAGATGAAAAAGGAAATGAGTATTGTGACCAAACTCGTGCTATAAATATCTCATCTGCAGATAAACGAACTATAGATATAGATATGGAATAAAGACTAAAAGGGTTTTCAATGTTCATTACCAATAATTATTCAACCAATATTTATAAAAGTAATAATATATCTAAACCTATCAAAAATACATTTGCATTTAGAGGAGTAGATAAGGATTCTGTTGAAATCTCAACTAAAAACAAAGCTCATAAAAAACTCACCCCTGAAGAAAAAACAGTTACGAATCTAATGGCGTTAGGCTTTGATAAAGATGATTCTAACAATCTTGTTAATAGTATAAAAAATGATAATAATTTTGAAGATATAAATGAGGCATACGATTATTTAACTAAAGATGTACCAAAATTTGAAGATAAAAATCTCAGAAAATATTTTATTATTAAAAGAATTAAGGCAATTTCAGAAACTGCAAATTCAAATGCTGAAAGTGTCGAAAATGCACCATTAATAATAAATAAAGAAAAGTTTAACTTCTTTAATAGTACAGTTAGTAAGTATCCAAGTTTACACAATCAAGAATCATTAGAAAATTTGTCTAATGTTACACGCTTCTATGATAAACAAACACTAAAACAAATAGATAAATATATAGATAAAGATGAAAATGCACCTCTTTTGGTTGATTCATTAATGATATTAGATTTTATTCAAGCAAAAAAAGAACATATAGGCTTTAAAAAACTTCTAAATGCAGGTGTTTCAAAAGATTATATGAAATTTATGCTTCAAACAAACTCAAGAGATGATGAGAATAATTATAAAACTTCTGCAATGTTGATTATGGCTGATAGATATTGTGAAGAACTGGATAATCTGAAAAACTTTGGTATAAAACCACGATTTGCATTATCAGTAATGGCTGCAACCCAAAATATTGGCGAAATGAAAGAATTAACAGAATTGCTTGAAGAATCAACCAAGCACAGAACAGAATTAGGCTCTCCGGATATGCCGGCAGATGATATAGAGTTAATAGCTACATTTATTCCTGAAGGTCAGGCAGACAGAACTCTTAATACAATAGGACGCTTAGGACATGATAATCTTGTCAAAATGTATCCATTAGGAATAGGTATTGTTAGTAGTGTTATTAATAATTTAGGACATGAAAAACTGAAAGAAAAATATATTCAGCCACTTATTGAAGTTATTAATCCTACAGCTTCTTTAAAATATGCTTTTGCGCAAGATGAAATAGAAGAATCAAAAGAAGGGTTTAGCAAAATAACCGATAAAACAGACCGTCAAGAACGTATAAAAAGGATTGCAGATGCGACTTCAAAGAAAAATACTATATTGAACAACTCAATTAAAGATCCAAAGGTAAAAGCTGATGCCATAAATATATATGTTGCAGCTTTTGAAAATAGTGCTAAAAATAAAGAAGATTACAAAAATGCAAATGAACTTGCACCTTATTTGAACTATCTTAATAGCGACAATAAAGAATTCAATGAAAAACTGAAAAATATAGCGTGGGGTCATTTCTCTATTACGCCAACAGAAAAGACAAAGGAAAAAATAAATTTTAATAACAATGTTCAAAAACTGATACTTACGACATATAATTTTGATGAATCTTTTTCGGATTTGATAGATATAATTAACGAAGAACCTGACAAAACTGTCAAAGAAACTCTTGATGAGTTGCCTCAAAACCAAACCTTAAAAAAATCCTTGCAGAATAATGGTATGAGTTATGCTGTTTGGACAGGAAGAAATTCTGATTTGGATATGCATGTAAAAATTGAACATAGTTTTGATAAAATGTCTAAAAATGCGATAACAAATCTCAATGCTGAGTTTAATGATGAACTCTTTCAATCTTTACCAGATGAACAAAAACAAAAACTTACCAAACGATTAGCAAGTGGTGGATATAATCTTAAAAAGACCGAAAATATTGTTTATGAAGGTGACGGTTATTTTGCAGGTACCAAACAAGAATTGAAATTATATAAAGGTGATAAACCTATAGAATTCAAAGATTTATCAAAGATTTACAAATTAATCAATACAGAGTTTGATACAAATGATTATTGGAAGTTTGACCAAAATCATGAAATGTTGGAAACAAACAAAGGAACTTTTAAAAACCATATAGAAACTCGTCATGAAGAAATGAAACGTATTCGTCAATATCAGGGTTCTAATAGTTCCGATATAACAATTAAAAAAGTAGATATGGACGATATTCCTCATTCATTATTCCTTGGGAATGATTCTTCTTGTTGTACAGCTATCGGCTCTTTTAATGACTGGACAGCTCCTAATTATATTAAGAACAAAATGGTTCAAGCAATAGAATTGACAGACGGCAAAGAGTCTATCGGTAACTCCATGATGTACTTAATTTCTACTCCTAATGAAGCTGGTGAGCTAAAACCTGCCTTGTTGGTGGATAATATAGAATTGAAGCCAAAATATCAGTATAATGACAAACTAGAGGACGGAATTGTTAAATATTGCAAGAATTTCTGCAAAGAATTGGGTAAAACTGATATGGAGATATATGCAGGACCAAACAGACATAAGCTAAATATGGATAACTTTGAACTGAAACCAACAAGATTTCAAATTATTGGTGATACCTGTGGGGATGATGTTTATCTTGATTTTCTTTCTCAGGGTATGCCTGTTGAGTATGATTCAATAGAAGGTAGTATCCTAAAATTGCGTGATGATAAGTAGCTATTATCGTAAAGCCAATGCGTTTTCTCTCAATTTGTTATAAACTTCAAAAGTTATATAGCAATCCTTCAAACCTCTATGGTTGTTTTTGGTATCAATATCATAATGTTGAGCAATAGTTGCCAGTTTATAGTTATATAGTTTTAAATTACTTTTTGCTAAGAGCATGGTGTCCATAGTAGGATTATCAAGATTTCTGTCCAAAACTTTCTTCGTTTTGTTTTTTATGAAGCGCATATCAAAATTAACATTATGTCCGAGTATTGTATCGTCCTCAATAAAGCTCAGAAACTTAGGCAAAACTTCATCTATTTTAGGTGCACTCACTAGCATTTTGTTTGTTATACCAGTTAAATCAGCGATAAAATTGTTAACACCTTTTTGAGATTGCAGCAAAGATGAAAATTCTTCTACAATTTCATTGTTTCTAACCTTTAAGGCAGATAGTTCAATGATGTCATCATATTGAGGGCTTAACCCTGTTGTTTCAATATCTACAACCGTATAGTTTTCTTGATAAGATTGCATTAGATTAATTCTCCTTTAAGATACCAAGTCTTTACCCCAACTATTTTGACATTAACAAATTCCCCAATTCTGTTTATATCACAAGGTACATGTACCATTTTGTTGTTTCTTGTTCTGCCCGAAATTACATTTGTACCTTTGTGGTTCTCAAATTTTTCAACAAGGATTTCCATTTCTCGTCCTACATATTTCTTGTTTGATATCAAGCACGCTTCTCTTACTGCTTCATTCAGTCTTGCAAGCCGTTCTTCTTTAACCTCCTTAGACAAGAACTTATCCTTCCATTTAGCTGCGACAGTGCCTTCTCTAGGTGAATATGCTGCCGTATTTGAATAATCAAGTTCAAGTCTTAAAATCTCATCGCAAGTATGTTGGAACTGTTCTTCGGTTTCCCCAGGAAAACCTGCAATAAAGTCACTTGTTATTGTCACATCTTTTACTCTGTTTCTGATATGGTTGCAAATTCTTGTATAAGTTTCAACATCATATCTTCTGTTCATTTTCTTCAAGACATAATCATCTCCTGACTGCATTGGAATATGGAAGTATTCACATACTTTATCCAATTCAACTACAGTATCAATCAATTCTTCTGTTATGTCTGTAGGGTAAGAGGTTACAAATCTTATTCTGAACTTGCCGTCCAAAGCATACAAATTAACATCTTCGCCTTTTTCGTTTTCTCCATGGTAGCTGTCAACATTTTGACCTAAAAGGGTAATCTCTTTAAACCCTTCTGAAAGTGCTTTTTTGACTTCGTTCATTATTTGTTCAAATTTTCTTGAACGTTCTCGGCCTCTTGTATATGGAACAATACAGTATGAACAGAAGTTGTTACAGCCTTCCATAATCGGAATCCAAGCATTAACACCTTCTTTTCTTATAATATCAAGGTTATCTTCTGAATATGGCACTTCTTCTGTGGAACAAATTCTTTCACCTTGTTCAATTCTTTTAATGAGTGCAGGAAGTTCGTATAATCTGTGGGTGCCAAGTACCAAATCTACATAAGGTGCTCGTTTAAACAAGTCCTCTTTCTTTTGTTGTGCAACACACCCTGCAAATACGATTTTTATATTAGGGCGAGTCTTTTTCCATTTACCCCAAGTACCTATAGCACTAAAGGCTTTGTCTTCTGAAAGTTGTCTGATAGAGCAGGTGTTGATTATTAGCAAATCAGCTTCCTTAGGCTCTTTTGTTTGTTCATAATCAAGCCATTGAAGCATTCCTAACATTCTTTCTTCATCAGACTTATTCATCTGACATCCTAGAGTTTCTATATATACTTTTTTCATCTGTAATCCTTCCTCATAATCCCAAAAATGTGCCCGATGGGAGTCGAACCCATGACCTCAGGCTTCGGAGACCTACGCTCTATCCAACTGAGCTACGGGCACCTATATATCTATTTTATCTTAAAATAACCATTTCGCAATTTCGGCAATCAAATTTCAACGGATATTTCGCACCTTTTTCATCTACCAAAAATAGCTTTTTAGGAGCTTTGCACATACCCAGTGCATATTTAATACAATGTTTGGTTCGCATAAGCTCTAATGGCGAATTGTCATCTGAAATATGGCACTCACATTCGTTATAAAAAGCTCTGGCTTCCTCGTTATATACATTAGCATGGTAGTCGTCTTTGTCTTTGTAATATTTATGATGACAAAGTGGTTGTTGTTTGTCTTGGACATAGTTTCTTTTTCTTTCGTCCATTAGTTTGGCAAAAGAAATTCGTCTTAATTCATTAACGACAGATATAGGCAAAAACGGTACAGAAGCATTTATGTTTACATCTTTTACTACAAAATCTGACTCACCTGATTTTAAGAATTGGTTTCTAAAAACCTCGTTCATTCTGGCTTGGTTATTTGCTCGTTGACCTTTTGGTAATGGAATAGAAACAGTGTTGTTATCTTCATCTGTAGATATGATTCTATCATCAATAATACTAACCCAAGCTTTTATTTTTCTTTTGATTTTAGCCGTTTGTAATTCTTTATCATACATAACATCTTTGTTTCTAAATACTCGTTGACCGATTTCAATGCCTTCTGGCATTTTGTTCGGAAATATTCTATTACCTTCTACGCTGTTGACCAGACACCCGTTTTCTTTGCCTATACACAGTCCGTCTTGAGGGTGTAGCTCAGTTTTGCTTTCTATATCAAAATAATTTCTTCCGATTTTTGTCACAATACCGATTAAAACACCTTTAGGCGCATCAAAATTGAAACACTTTTCTCTTTCCTTCAAGAAATAATTTGTATAGCCACGATTAAAAATTTTGTTTACATCAGGTACAAAATCCGTAATAACTTCGCCTGAAGATATTTTTTGTGAATACTTATCTAACAGTCTTCTATAATAAAGCACAACAGTTTTTACATAGTTGATATCCTTTAATCTACCTTCAATTTTATAAGAATTAACACCAATATCAACCATTTCTTTTATGTGTTTAGATGTGTTAAAATCTTTTAAACAAAGTAAATGTTTATCTTTTACTAAAGTATTTTCGTTGTCATCTATCAAAGTATATTTTTTTCTGCAAGGTTGTGCGCATTCACCACGATTTGCAGAGCGGCCACCAATAAATTCACTCAAATAGCATTGTCCACTGTATGAAACGCACAATGCGCCATGGATAAAACATTCCAACTCAACAGAAGTATTTGCTCTAATTTCTTTTATTTTGTCTAAAGATAGTTCTCTGGCTAATACAACTCTTGGCAGTCCAATTTTTTCAAAAAACTGAATCTTTTCCAAATCTCTATTGTCGCATTGAGTGCTGGCATGTAGTGGTATTGGTGGAATTTCTCCTTTTATACCTGCTTCAATAATTGCCATATCTTGAACTATCAAAGCATCAACTTTTATATCATAGAGTTGTTTGATAAGCTCCTTAGCTTTATTAAGTTCATTATCATAAAGTACGGTATTAACCGTAACAAAGACTTTTGCATAGAACTTATGAGCATACTCAACAATCTCTCTAATATCTTCAATAGAGTTTCTGACTTTAAACCTTGCACCGAAAGCAGGACCTCCGATATAAACAGCATCTGCACCACAATCAATAGCAGCTATTGCCGTTTCTTTATCTTTAGCAGGTGCAAGAAGTTCTGTTTTCATTAAAGCTCCTCTCTTATGCAGTTACTTGAGAAGTTGAAGCTATTGTTTTGTTATTATCTTTATCTTTCCAAATATCAATCAATACTGAACAGAAGAAGATACTAGAATATGTACCTACTGTAATACCCAATATCATTGCTAAAACGAAGTCTTTTGTAGTTACTCCACCAAAGAAGAATAACGCAAACAATGTAATCAAAGTAGTCAATGATGTATTGATACTTCTAGCCAAAGTCTGATTTATACTGTAGTTAATGATTTCACTAAATGACATTTTTTTAGAATAATATCTCAAGTTTTCTCTGATTCTATCAAATACAACAATGGTATCGTGAACAGAGAAACCGATAACTGTTAGTATTGCAGTTACGAACAATGCATCAATTTCTACACCCAAAAAGACACCCATAAGAGCAAATACGCCACAAACAAACAAGACATCGTGTACAAGCCCCAAGATAGCAGCCAAAGCATAATCGAATTGGAATCTGATAGTCAAGTAGCAAATGATACCCAACAATGCCAAAGATAAAGCTATTAATGAATTTTTAAACAATTCTTTACCCATAGTCGGGCCAACCGATGATACTTGAACTAATTCAGCATTAGGATAATCCTTTTGAATAGTTTGTGTAATTGTTTGTTGTTTGTTTGATTTACTGTCTATAAACTTTGTCCTGATAGAAATCATTGATTTCAAATCTGTATTATTTTTTGTATTATTTACATTAATAATCTGTATGATAGGGTTTTCGATACCAACCTTTTCAAGATTGTTTCTCAAATCTGCAATTCGATTATTGGTTATATCTTTTTTTACACCATACTGTAGAGTTGTACCACCTGTATAATCAATCCCGACTCTTAATGGTGTATGAGTAGGTGTAGTCACTGTTGAATAAATCATTCCAAGAATCCCAGGAATAAGCAACAATGCAGAAAAAGCCAAACACCAAAATCTAATTTTAACTATATTGAGTTTCATAATTTATATAACCTTTCTTAATCTATAATACCAAATTTTGCATTTTCTTTCTTAGATTCGGTAACTTGATACCCCTGACCTATTTCGCTGGCTCTCAAACCAAATAAAGCAGGATTTGTAAGAGTTTTTGTTCCAAATATTAATAACATAAAGTTTTTAGTTACCGTAATTGCTGTAAACATTGAAACTACAACCCCAAGAGCAAGTGTTAAAGCGAAACCTTTAACAATACTTGTACCTAAGCAATATAAGATAATACAAGTGATAATTGTTGTCATATTTGAATCAAAAATACTTGTAAATGCTCTGTCAAAACCTGAATTAATAGCAGTAAACAAAGTTCTGCCGGCTCTTAATTCTTCTTTAGTTCTTTCAAAAATTAAAATGTTAGCATCAACTGCCATACCTATACTAAGGATAAACCCTGCAATACCTGCAAGTGTCATTGTTACCGGTATAGTTTTGAATATAGCGAATAATATTACACCATAAATACATAATGCAAGGTCTGCAATAATCCCAGGAATTCTATAATATGCAATCATAAATAACATAACAAGTCCTAATCCGATAATACCTGCAATCTTTGATTTTGCAATACTGTCGGCACCAAGAGTAGGTCCAACAGTGTTTTCTTCTATGATTTTGGCAGGAACAGGTAAGGCACCTGCATTCAATAAATCAACCATTTTCTTAGCTTCTTCGTATTGAAAACCGTTATCACCACCAGAGATTTGAGCTCTGCCTTCCATAATAGGCTCTCTGATAACAGGCGCAGATTGAAGTTCGTTATTGAAGAAAATAGCCATTGGTTTACCTACAAGTTCTCTTGTCAGTTTCGCAAATTTTCTTGTTCCGACTGCGTTAAATTCCAAATCTACCACCCATTGACCATTTGAAGAATTTGTACTCAAATTAGCTTTTGACAAATCCTTACCGGTTAAGCCTGTAGATGTCCATTCTGTTGTATATTCTGAATTACCTTTAGGTGCTTTAAATTCCAATTCTGCAGTATCACCGATAAATGCTTTTGCTTGTTCCAAATCTGATACATCAGGGATTTCTACAACAAGTCTGTTTTCACCTGTCCGTTGAACAACTGTTTCTGCAACACCAAGTTTATTAACTCTGTTTTCTATTGCAAACAGCAAACTGTCCATCATATCAGGGGTTATTTTAGCTATTGAATTTGTAGTTTGAGCTTCCAATACCAACCTTGAGCCGCCAACTAAATCAAGCCCTAATTTGGTAGGTTTAGTAAAAATCAATACCAATGAAATTATTACGATTGCAACAATAGCCCAAAACATTATTACTCTATTTTTCATTTATTTGTTGTACTCCCTTATATTATTTACATTTTTATTTTAACAGAAACAATTATATTACAATAATGCCATTAGGCTATCTTGAGTGGAATTAATTGTCGCCATTAACTCGTTCTTTTCGTCTTCTGTTAATTCCGTAAGAGGTTTTCTTACATATTCGTTTATCATATTTTTATGTGCCAAAACTGCTTTTACCGGAACCGGATTTGGAGCCATAAATAATTTTCTGAATGATGGATATAATTTTTGATGTATTTGTAATGCTTTTTTTACATCTCCTGATTTAAAACTTGTAATCATTGTTTTAATCTCTTTACCAAAAACATGAGATGCTACAGAGATAACTCCATGAACCCCTAATGACATCATTGGTAATGTCAAACTGTCATCACCACTAAGAATTGTGAAGTCTTCAGGACAATTCATTCTCAATTCGGTTATTGTATCCATATCTGCATAACTTTGTTTTAGGCAAGCGATATTATTATATTTTTCAGCCAAATATTTAACTGTATCTACTGACATATTAACTCCGGTTCTTGAAGGTATGTTGTATAAAATTATAGGAATATTTACAGCTTCTGCGATAGCTGAAAAATGTTCTATCATGCCTTTTTGAGAAGGCTTGTTATAATAAGGTACTACACAAAGGATTCCATCAGCGCCTTCTTGT
>USCK01000050.1 GCA_900553205.1 uncultured bacterium
GTAAATATTATAGCAGAACCGAATATAAAGGAAAGAAGTTGAACAATGGTTTTAGAAATATTTTGTTCAGCATAACCTCCAATATAGCCAATAACAATGGGTAACATTGCTAGAGAGCAAGGCGAAATTGACGCTATTATTCCTCCAAAGAATGATGCTAAAAGCAAGACAAACTGTGCATTACCAGCATGTAGGCTTGATGTGAAAATATTATATAAACTATTCATTTAATAACCTTTTTAAATATTGTTCAAATTCGTTGTTAGACATAGCACCTTCTATTTTAGTCATTGTTTGCCCATTTGATTTTTTGAATATCATAGTTGGTACAAGTGTAACTTTATATTGTTTTATCAAGTCTTGAGTTTGTTTTGTTTGTTTTTGTACAGGTACATTTATCAATGCTATTCTTCCTGCGTATTTCTTTGACATTCACTGCACATATCAGAAGAAAATTTTATCACTTGAGGTTGTGAGGTATTTACTTTGTTTGCTGATACAGCTTGAGATTTGTCCAAATAATAGTAAAAACATATTGGTAGAATTAATATCGCAAGTATAATTAAAATATTTTTGTTCATAGAATTTCTCCTTTGTGTCGTAACTTTAGTATAACTATTTAAAAATTTAAATATCCTATAGTATAATTTTATAAGATAATAAAAAATGTTACAAAAGGGCAATATTTTTTCGTAAAATTACTTTATATAAATATGGGTATTTTAGGTTTAATAAATTTATTCAAAAAAGCGAGCATGTTCTTCTTACGATTGCAAGAACAGTTAATAACTATGCGCTTGAACTTATTTTTGAATAAAAATAAAAAACACCTAAAATCAACGGTTGTTATTACTGCAGAGATAGAAGATAAGAAAAAACAACTTAATGAAGAATTAAAAGCTCTTTTGAAAACATACAAAAATAATCCGTCATTGATTTTAGATTATATTCAAAATCACAATACTAAGGTTTATAAACTAAGAAACGCAAAAGAAATTCTTAAGAAATTAGGCGAAGAAGAAGGATTACTTCCAGCATATTCAGGGTTGAAGGCTTTTGTTATAAATATTGTATTGTTAAAAAAAATCTCTTGTAAAACAGAAGCCGTATTTATCATAGATGAAGCTGATATTGATATTTATTATTTGATACAACAATTCCATCGCTGGTATTTTATGTACAATGGTTTTTCAGGATTTGACGAAAAATCTCAAAACTTATTAAAGGCAGTAAACAAAGGGAATGAAGATAATATTATTGCAAAATTAAAACCTCATGAGTTTGAGCTACTTAATGATGCAATAGCAAGAGATGTTGAATCAATAACCTTTGTAGAGCAATACGCAAGAGAAACAGGTGGAAGTAAAAAAGCATTAGAAAAAATTAAAAACGGACTTGGTGCGAAGATTTAGTTATGGTATCATATCTTCATAACTAAGGAGTGCGCAGATGGGTGTTGTAAATGAAATGTTTACTGTAAATACGGAAGGTTTTACGGATATTATTGATATTACCAAAAAGGTAGAAAATTGTTTGAATTGTCACCCTGTAAAAGATGCAACGGTTATTGTTTCTGTTGCCGGAAGTACTGCAGGGATAACAACTATCGAGTATGAACCTGGATTATTACAGGATTTGCCGGAAGCGTTTAACAAGATAGCTCCTCAGGGTGGAGTTTATCATCATGATGAAACTTGGCATGACGGAAACGGTAATGCGCATATATTGGCATCTATCGTTGGTTCTTCGGTTACAATACCTGTTGTTGATGGAATTTTGTTCTTAGGGACTTGGCAACAAATCGTGCTTATTGATTTTGATAACAAACATCGCTCTCGTAATATTTGTGTTCAGATTTGTATGTAGAGAGTGTTTGTATTATCGTATAGGGTATGGGATATAGACATAAACTTAATTTACCGGATTCGATTTCTATTGTTGCCGGTTCTATGATAGGCTGTGGAATTTTTATTGTATCTGCAGATATTGCTCGACAAGTACAATCAGGCTTGCTTTTGATGCTTGTATGGATTGTTGCAGGGATTGTAACAATGTGTGGCTCATTATCTTTTGCAGAGTTGGCCGCTAATATTTCAGAGGAAGGTGGGCAATATATCTATTTGAAGCGCATTTATAATGATACGGTTGCCTTTCTGTATGGCTGGACAACATTTTTAGTTATACAAACAGGTATTATTGCTGCAGTTTGTACTGCTTTTTCAAAATTTATCGGTCTTTTAATACCTTTTATAAGTGCAAATAACTACTTGTTCCATATCGGAGCTTTTCATATCTCTACTCAAAAAATATTTACGGTTTTGGTTGTAATATTATTAACCTTTATAAATTCAAGAGGTTTAAAACACGGTGTTTTTACCCAAAACTTATTCACAGTAACAAAAGTTCTTTCAATGATTGGTATTGTAGGATTAGGCTTGTTTTTGGGTGCTAATTTTCATATTCTAAAAATGAATTTAGTAATGCCTATACATTTTAATTTTGATACAATAAACATTCTTGGTACTGCAACAGTTGGGGCTTTGTTTGCGTCTATCACTTGGAATAATATAACCTTTGTTTCAGGGGATATAAAAGAACCTGACAAGACTATTCCAAAAGCACTGTTTATAGGTACTTGTATAGTTTTGGGACTGTATTTCTTGATAAATGGTATTTATGTATCATCTATGCCGTTACATTTAATACAAAATGCCCCGGAAGATATCGTTGCTGCACAGTTGATGTCAACAATATTTGGTCCTGTAGGTAAGACTATTGCTGCTATAATTATTATGATATCTGCTTTTGGGAGTGCAAACGGTATTATTTTGGCAGGTGCAAGAGTTTATTACAAAATGGCAAAGGATAGAGCCTTCTTTAGAGGGTTGGCGGCTATAGACAGACAAAGCAGAGTCCCTCATAATTCATTATGGATACAATGTTTATGGGTTTGTATTTTGGTTATGTGGGGCAATTATACTCAACTCTTGGATTATGTAATTTATACAACTTTGATATTCTATTGGATAACTACTTTCGGAATTTTCTTATATCGTAAACGAGTTGGGATTAAGAATTTAAAATTCAAAGTTTGGACGATTATACCTGTTTTGTATTTGGTGGTTACGGGTTATATTTTGGTTTGTTTGACTTTGTTTAAACCTACTTATACGCTTCCCGGGCTTTTAATTACGCTTGCAGGTTTGCCTGTGTATTATTTTTGGAAAAAATAGTTGAAAATTATAAAGCGCAGAGCTTTTAGATAGAAATAAGTCAGACAAATTTCTTTGCCTGACTCCCAATATAACTATGAAATACTAGTTCTATGCTAGAGAAAGAAGCGATTTTACTGATTTAGCATTTTCACGAACTTCTTCATCTGAATGCATATTAATAGTATCATCTAAAATTTTCATTGCTTCTTCTTTGTTTTCAAGGTTTAGAATCTCGTTAATAGTTGACATTGCAACTACAGGACTCATATCATTGATACCTTTTCCTTTGTTTATGATAACAACTTTCAAAGCATCGTGGATATTTTTGCGAACCAACATTTGAGATGTTAATTCTCTTACTTCGTCATCAGAAGAATTTGTTCCCAATTCTTCTAATACAGAAATAGCCTGATTATCCTCATGTTGACCTAATGTTTCAATAATTTTTCTAATTTTTTTATTCATTATGCAACCTCCTTAGTAGATTTTTTAGCCATTTCTAGTTTGTTTTCTTCTAACCAAGTAGATTTCAAATCTGCAACAGAAGCTTTTGTGTTAATTTGCTTCATGCTTAATATTTTTATACCTTCTTTATTTTCTTCTTTGTGGTGGAGATGTAAAGAATCAGAAATTTTTTGTGACATATTGTGACCAAGTTCGTTTACTTTTTGAGGTAAAGACTTAATAGCAGAAATTGTATTGTTAATGCTTGATTTTACATTTCTTGCAAAATTAACAATCGGCTGCGAAATTCTGTGACCAAAGTTTGATACTGCAGAAACAACAGAAGCTGACATCATTCTTAATTTGCTTGCTTCTTTTACTTTGTTGCTTTGGAATGTATCTGAAAAAAGAAGTACACTGCCTTTAAATGCTTTTCCTTTGAAACTGTTGTGTTCAAAAGGATTTGAAGATGTACTTTTTTGTATAAATGGAGATTTTACTTTTTGAGCTATGTTAGCTCCTATTGCTCTTATACCCATAGGTCATATACCCTTTCTAATATCTAGTGTTTACTAAACTAGAATAACATAGCAAGGCTTTAGGTAATCATCATTATGGAGGATTATAGGCACTATACCAAAGTTTGAGTTTGATTTTCCCCTAAAAAGTACTATCTAAAAGCGTTTTGGCAGGTTTTGTTCTGATATATAAAAATATAATGCTACAACCATAGTATGTAGATAGTTATAATTTAGTATTAAACTTTTAATTTCAAAGAGAGAATAAGGCATGAAAATATGATGATTTTGTTAAAAGAAGGAGAAATATTAGTTTTGAAAATATTAATAATTATTAACAAATGCGCAAATTTTTAAATTTAGGGTTATTTATTCAATGAAAAGTATCTACAAAAGGATTTTATAATGAGCATTTCTGCAAATAATTTTACACAAAATAAAGTTGTACAAAATCCATATGTAAAAAAGGGTGCAAAATTTTTTTATAGGAATTTAGTTGGTGCGGTTAAAAGAATTGTACCAGGGGTATGTGTGATGACGTGTAAATCATACTCTTAATAATACAAGTATGGCTCATCAAGGACAACAGGTGCATCAGAATTCTCTTGATGCTGCGAGTTGGGCATATAAAGCTGGTGAACAAAGGGTCAAAGATAGCTTGCAAATTGTAGAATTGAAGAAACAAATTGCTGCAGATTCGGTCAAGATTTATGAACTTACTAAAAAAGCTGGTTTAGATAAAGCTATTAAGAAATAATTTCTCCAATCAAATCATATTCATAACAATCTGTAATTTTAACTTGTTCAATATCTCCAGGGACTACTGGTATATCTGTTTTGATATAAACAACACCATCAACTTCCGGTGCATCATATTGACTTCTTGCAATTATCATTCCGTCATCTGTAACCCCTTCAATTATGCAATCAAGGGTTTTGCCTATAAAACTTTTGTTTACTTCAAGTGAAATCTCTTGTTGTAGTAACATTAGTTTTTTCTGGCGTTCATTCATAATTTTTTTAGGAACTAATGGACGCATATTATATGATGGTGTTCCTTTTTCACGAGAGTATGTGAAAACACCCATTTTATTAAACTTCATATCTTTAACAAATTCGTAAAGATGTTCAAATTGTTCTTCGGTTTCTCCCGGATACCCAACAATAAATGCTGTTCTTATACCTACATTAGGTATATGCTTTCTGATATTGTTTACAAGCTCTCTATAATCAAATGATGGTCTGTTCATGGCTTTTAGCATATCAGGGTGAGAGTGTTGAAGTGGAATATCCACATATTTAACAACTTTATCAAGATTTGCAATAGCATCTAGTAAATCATCTGTCATCATTGTTGGATAGGCATACATAATTCTAATCCAACCTAAACCTTCTATTTCGTTTAGTTTTTCAAGAAGTTCTTTAAGCATTGGTTTGCCATACAAATCAATACCATACGCCGTTGTATCTTGAGCTATCAAAACTATTTCTGAAACCCCTTTTGCCACAAGCTTTTTAGCTTCATCTAAAATATGCTCAATACTTCTTGAACGATAATCACCACGCAAATATGGGATTATACAATAACCACATCTATAGTTACAACCATCAGCGATTTTTAAATATGAACTTGCACCTACTGTAATTTGTTGTCTTTCAACATTTTCTAGGTAAGTATAATCAGGATTTGATGAAATTTGTGCAGTATAATCACTATCAATTTCTTTTAATATATCAATAAGCTTGTCAATATCGGTAGGGCCTATCATACCAGCAATTTCCGGAATTTCTTTTTTTAGTTCGTCTTTATGTTTTTGAGCCAAACACCCTGCAACGATTACCTTTTTGCCTTCCTCTATCATTTCAAGGATAGAGTGAATAGATTCTCGTTCAGCATCATTGATAAAAGCACAAGTGTTTACGATTACAATATCAGATTCTGTTTCATCAAGTGTAATTCCGTATCCGTTTTGAGCCAATAGGCCTAACATAATTTCTGAATCAACTAAATTTTTTGCACAACCGTGACTGACTAAAGCTATTTTTTTCATAAATCTAATCTATCATAAAAATAAATAATTCCCAAAAGTATGAAATTGAGTTTAGAAGTTGATAAGAATATTGTCTGTCATTACGAGCGTTAGCGAAGTAATCCAGTTCCTTCAATGAACGTGGAGGAAATTCAAGAGAGTTCCTTAATCGTAGTATTTGATTATTAAATGTGTTCTGGATTGCCGCGCCACTGCGTGGCTCGCAATGACTTTATTAAAAAGTGACTAAGAAATAATTATCTTCTTAATAACTTAGTCACTTAATTCTTATTCACTTCTTGAAAGAAATAACTTAACTCTTAATCACTTCAAATGAATTGTAACAAAATATTAAAATGAATTTAATAAGGCTCAAATCGAGTTATAATGCCGGATATGATGTGATATGCTGTACGGGACGGAGCAAATTTATATAATTACATGTTTTTATATAGGTATAGTAGTATCAAAATAAATTAGGAAGTTCTGTAATGGTGTATGGCGCAAATTTAGGTGTAGGATCTGCAAACAATGATTACATTGTTGTGTCAAAGAAACATTCTGATAAAGGCAAGCAATATGCTATTCCTGCAGATAAAAAAGACAGTTTTTATAAACAAAAATTGGGTCAAGAATTTAATGAAAATCTTCAAAAATCAATAACAGTAATAGCTGCTTTTAATATAGGTACTATTGTGTCCTGCTTGACAAAAGGAACTGCTACCAGAAAAACTGCTATTGGTTTAGCAACTGCTTTAGTTCTTTGGTTTGCAGGACATCAGGTAGATAAATCTATGTTAAAAAGAGCAGAAAATGAAGTGTTCAAATCTGTAGATGCTCAAGAAATCTCTAATCAAGCGTAAATAATTTTACAATATCAATTAATATGTAGCAAAATTTGATAAATAATTCTGAATATCATCGGTTTTAAATCTCGAATATTACTTTAATTTTTATCAAAATGTAAATATGGGGGTTTAAATCATTTATGATTTTGATAAAATAGACTTATGAAAAAATCGTCTATTATTTTAGGTTGTCTTTTATCATTGTTGCTAGCAAATCCTTGCCATGCAGATTTTAGAGAACATTATGAATTAGGTCAACAATATTTATACAATTCTCAATATTCAAGTTCTATTGATGAATTCAAAAAAGCGTTAAGAATAAATTATCTTGATACTTCTGCAAGAATAGGGTTGGTAAATGCTTATCTTGCAAGAGGTACATATTATGCAAATAAGGCTGGTAATTATAGTGATGCTGCAGATGATTTTAGAAGTGCGTTATTTTATGTGAAATATTATCCTAAAGGTAGTGATGTTCAAAATGGTTATGCAACATCTGTATCAGCAACGAATAGTCTTAATTATTGTTTAAAACAATTAGGCTTTGATTATTCTGCTGAATCAAGATATAACAAGGCTGACCAATTAAGAACGGAAGGAAAGTTTCCTGCTGCAATATATGAGTTAGAACAAGTTACATCAAACCCTAAATTCAAAAAAACTGCTATGGCTCAGATTGCCGATATGATAAAGATTTTAGGTAACAACGAAAGAGCCGCAGATTATTATAAAGAGGCGCTTAAACTTGACCCTCATAATGGGCCGTTGTTATTGAGGTACGCTCGTTTGTTGGATAAGTTGGGTCGTCAAGATGAGGCTGTTGCTCAATATAATACGGCACTTTCTGAAAGCGACAATGACCCTGAAATCTTATACGCACTAGAAAGAATTTATTTAAAGAAGCTTGATTCTTATCCAAAAGACCCGGAGCTTAATGCTAATATTGGGGCTATAAAACAAAAACAAGGTGATTATGTAAACGCACTTGTTTATTATAAAAAAGCTGAAGAATACAGTGCAACAACTTCTGATATAAATTCAAGAATAAATACAAGGTTGAATATCGGAACACTTTTCCAAGCACAAAAGAATTATGAAAAAGCTTTAGAAGTTTATAAATCAATTCTTGTGGAGTATCCTGACAACTTAAATGCTAATTTATACACTGCTCAATGTTTAGAGGCTATGGGAGAAAATGCAAAAGCTATAGATGCTTATGAAAAGGTTTTATCATTAGACCCGACAAATAGTGAAATTAGGCAATCTATCGTTACAATAAAACGAAATTCTATGACTCCAGAAGAATTGTTGTCATATATTGAAGGTAATTCTCAGGTTGATAAAACAATGGTTGATACAATGTATGACTATGCGATTGAGTATCACAAGAAAAATGATGTTGATAATGCTATCAAGTTTTATAGAGGGGTTTTGAAATTCAACAAATCAAAAGCTGATGTTTATACAAACTTGGCATTATGTTATGCCGAAAAGAAGGACTACACTTCTGCAAAAGAAATCTTGACTACTGCAAAACAAAGATTTCCTAATAATAAAACAATCGCAGAAACTTTATCAGATTTGAATAGTGCATCTGTTCTTGATGCAGCGTCAGATGCTTATGAGGCGTATTCATCAAAAGATTACAACAAGGCTATTCAATTATATTCAGCAATGACACCACAAACAAAAGATACATTGTTGGGCATAGCAGCATCTTATGAAGGATTACAAGATTCTAATAATGCAATAGCTTATTACAAAAAAGCATTAAATATTGAACCAAATAATAGTGATATTGCTTATAGTATTGGAGCTTTGTATGCAAACAAAGAGGATTGGTACAATGCAAAAACATATCTTCAAAAGGCAGTTAGTCTAAACCCAAATAACAAAGATGCAAGTGCGGCATTGACAGATATAAAGAAAGTAACAAGCCAAATTCAGGTTCAAAAAGGTGCAGATTTGTTTAATTCGTCAAAATTTGATGATGCGTTGAAATCATTTAATCAGGCTATACTTGATGACGCTACAAATTCTGATGCGTATTATTATAGAGCAATGATTTATGATGGAAAAAATCAACGAAATTTAGCAATAAATGATTATAAAAAAGCTGTTCAATATAACCCTGAACAATATATTGCAAATTATCTTATCGCAGTAGATTTAGATACGTTGGGTCAATATAAAAATGCTCTAACGTATTATAAAAAGTTTGCTTCTCAATACAAAACAGATGATGAATATTTGAAATATACAAAAGCAAGGATACAAGAGTTGGCTAAATATGGAAATTAAGGATATACTTGCACAGACAAGAGTTTCTCTTGCTCCGATGGCTGGAATTACAGATTATGTTTTGCGTTCTCTAATAAGAGAACAATCAAAAACTTGTATTCTTACAACAGAAATGATTAGTTCAGAAGCTTTGCATAATGTAAAAGAAACAGATATGACAAAACGAGATGATAATCATTCTCCTATTGTTTATCAGTTAAGTGGTCATAAACCTGAGATGATGGCTGAATGTGCTAAATATCTTGAGCAAATGGCAGATGTAATAGATATAAACATGGGTTGCCCCGTAAATAAAGTTGTAAAAGGGCAAGATGGAAGTGCTTTGATGAAGAATCCATCTTTAGCTTATGATATAGTTCAAGCCGTAAGAGAGAGTATAAATATTCCTGTGAGTGTAAAATTTAGATTAGGCTACACTCAGCAAGATATGAATTTTGTATCATACGGTCAATATATGCAAGATGCAGGTGCAGAGTTCATAACAATACATGGAAGAACTCGTAACCAAATGTACGCAGGCAAGGCTGATTGGAAAAAGATTAGAGAACTGAAAAATAATGTTGATATCCCTGTATTTGCAAATGGTGATGTAGTATCAATTGATACGGCAATCCAATGTCTTGAAGAATCTGGAGCAGACGGTGTTGCGATTGGACGTGGAGCATTAGGTGATGTTACTCTTATTCATAGAGTTGAGCATTATTTGAACACAGGTGAAAAACTTTCTCCTCCTACATTGGAAGAAAAAATCGAAACAATGAAACAGCATCTTGATAGAGAGATTGAATTAAGAGGTGAAAAAGTCGGATTAAAATTTGTGAGGAAATTTTATCCTTTCTATATCTCAGGTGTTCCAAATGCTGCAAAATATAGAAGCAAGCTTGTCGTTATGGAAGATTATAACGAAATAATTGAGGCATTGGATTATATAAAAAAGAACAATACTAGCCTTTGTTAATTTGTATTGGTGAGAGTATTACTTTTTTGGCACTAGCAAGAAGGTTTATAATTTTATTAGCTAAAAAGTTCTCTCGTAAATCAAATAATCTTTGATCTGCATTAGGAAAAGCATTTGATAATTTGTTTGAAGAATCATTATATATATTTTTTGCCTTTTCACCAGCATCTCTAGCATCTACTTCAAGTAAATTATTATAATATTTGTTAGTATCTTTTGTCGTATATATTTTATTAGCTTCTCTAAAGCTTCTTGCCAATTTGTTTTCTTTTTTTGAAAGTTTTGCACTATCTCGATTCAAAGTATAATTTATTATTCCTTGTTTTTCTTGAAGTTTATCTTGATATTGATGGCGAAGTTCGTGATTTATTGTATCAATAACTTCACCTTTAGAACTGTGTTTTGCAACATCAACTCTTACTCTTTTCTCAAATGGTAAACTTCTTGAATCACCGTAAATAAAACCACCAATTTGTTCATTAGAAATATTGATTGAACGGTCTTTTACTTGTTGAACATTTTTAGCATAATTAGATGCTGCATTTAAGAAATCGTTATTGTTATAATTTCTTATATACAAATAAGGATCACTTTTAAATGAATCTAAATCTTCAATATTTCCTCTCAAAGTTTTATTTATCATATGACCTTTAGAATCTCTTTGAGCATTTGTTTCTAAAAATCTTCTGTCTTGACTTTTTTTAGTAAAAGTTTCAAAAATTTGATGTTCATGTCTTGCGTTTGTATTATCTTTTGTAATTGTAAGTTTTGTATGACCTAAAAGATTATTTTTAGAGTCAAAGCCAAACTGTTCTCTGACTTCCTGTACTTTTTTCCCGTTTGAATAAGTTTGTCGAGAAGCAGTTCGATAATTGTCACAAAAGTGGTCATAAGTATTTACTGTTTTAGATGTAAGTTTATTATTTTCGTATTTAGATACAAATCGTTTTATTAATTTACCAGCTTTGTCTTTAAATGATACAATTCTTTGGGAAGAAGCACCAAAATTGGTTTCAAGTTTTACAATATCTATTGACTCTGCATTTTGAGGAATATTATTTGCAATTCTTTTTAATTTTTCATCAAGCTTCAAATTTGTATTTTTTGATACGAGTCTGCCACCATTAGAGGTATATTTTTTAGCACTATTTATTATAGTTTCTGCTGTTTTTATATTAACCATTGTCACACATTCCTATATATTAATAAAAAGTATTTTATGAATGTAAAATTGTCTGTTTAGAAGTCAATTTTTTACATTGTTTAATATAATTTTAACTTAGCATAGCACTTGATTTACATTATTGATATGTGACAATATTCATGAGGTATTTAATAATATGTCTGATAACAATTTAGTTTACATTTTAGATGGTAAAATTTATATTAATTTGACTAATATGTGTACTAATGACTGTATTTTTTGTTTAAGACGAGATAAAGATGATGTATGTGGTCAGGATATGTGGCTAAAATCCGAAAAGATTACAGCAGATGA
>USCK01000051.1 GCA_900553205.1 uncultured bacterium
CTATTTTTATGCTTTATAGGCTACCGGAAAGTGAACGGGTATGCTCCGGAATATGTATATATTCACTTTACCGATGATTTTTGCTCCTGCGCAGATTACAACATTATTTCCTATGATAGGTGTACCTCCTTTAGGTCCTCTTACACTTCCAATGGTTACTCCTTGAAATATTGTACAATTACTTCCAATAACACAATTTCTATTGATGACAATACATGAAAAATGAGAAAAACATAATCCCTTTCCAATTTTAGTCCCAAATGGTAATTGGATACCAGTTAAATATTGATTATGTTTATGTATTAATAATACGAATATATATAAAATCCTGTAAATAAATCCCTTATGAGATTGTAGGTAACTACCAATCCTGAACCAGAATGTTATTTTGAAGGATGCATTGTTAATAAGATATTTTATGCTGTTCCATTTATTAATATTCCCTAATCTATTTAAATCACTTTTGATTAATATTTTAGTTTCGTTCCATTTCATTTTATCCATAATTGGGGTATGATGCATCTAAGATAAATAGTGAAGTAGTGGAAAATAGCCGTATATAGTCCAATATGTCTTTTTTCTAAATGAAAAGTTTCTTTTGGTGGCATACCGTTAGGATGATGTAATATTTTCCAACGTTGTTTGAAATTGACTTCAGGATTACACCATTTATCCAAACTTTCGTGTTGTTCGCATTCTCCTAAAAAATACCCAGCTTGAAACATCTCAATTCCTGCTTTATTGGCGCGTAGTCCATAATCAAAATCCCCTTTACTATGTGTAAAGAAATAATCCAAATTACCTAATTTCTGGAATACATAACGTGGTATTAATACGATATTTCCATTAAAGTGGTGTATTGGAGTTAAGATTCCGTTAGGTATAGGTATTTTCCCATCGGAGAGTCTTCCACCATATGTTGCGAATTGTTTACTCGCAGATTGAGTTGCTCCAACAATAATGGCCTTATTTTTTTTGTTCAATGCAGCTTGTAAGAGGGTTGAAAGCATATTGGGATACACAAATGTATCATCATTTAGCCATAAGTAGAAATCATAATCTTTTTTAGCGGCTTCTTGCCAAGCTGTATACATACCTCTATTCCAAAAAAGATTCCCATTTCCATGTATAATATGTACTTGTGGAAACTGTTGACTTATAGCTTTTGGAGTACCGTCAGTACAGCCGTCATCAGTAAGATATATGTCTGTTTTATATCCTTGTAGAGGTAACTGAATATTTAAATGTTGAAGACATTTTACAGTTTTTTCTTTGCGATTAAAAACAGTGAGTAAGATTGCTATTGTTTGCATATTATATGTTACGAATAAATTTGGCAGGATTTCCCGCCCATATTTGATTGTCAGGAATCGATTTGGTTACTACGGATCCAGCTCCAATAATAGAATTTTTTCCTATGGTAACTCCTTTTAAAATAATAGAATGGGCACCTATGAATGCATTTTCTTTTATGACTACAGGTTTTTCTATGCGGTATGTTATATCTTTTTTACTTTTGCGTACTTCAGAATTTAGTGAATGAAAATCAGTATCATATATAGAAACTCCTCCACCAATTTTTACATAATCATGGATAATAATAGATTTATGGCAAATTAAAGCAGTTTGTGAGATTCCAACATTTTCTCCTATTATTAATTGAGCATTTCTATCTACGAATAGAGTACATTTTCGAAAACTTCCTATGGGATTTCCTTTTATACCATTATTCATAGAAAAATTTTTTCCTATAATACATGTTCCTTTATTTGCAACCATAACATATGGTACTCCTACAGTTTTGAATGTATTGTATTTTACGTTATTTCCTGAGAAGTGGAAAATTGTTATTTGTTTACAAAGAAAAATGTATACAGTATTAAAAAAATACCGTAAAGCTTTATATAAAAAATTACAATTCATGTAGTATTGATTTGTAGATATCTAATTGTGTCTTTAATACTAATTGAGGATCATTTTCACTTAATCTTCTTTCTCTTGCATTTTTAGATATCCGTTCAGCTAATGTTTGGTCTTTTATTAATTGGGATATATAGGATGCTGCATTTCTATAATCAAGTGAATTATAAAAAAGAGTTTCTTTTTCATGTGTTGCTAGCTCAGGCATTGCTCCTGTGTATGATGTAACTGTAGGTGTTCCGATAATCATTGCCTCTGCAAAGGCCAAACAGTATGTCTCAATAAAAGAGGGGACGACACATACGCTACAAGTTTGTAGTTCTTTTATGATACTATACTCATCCAAACTTCCCAACATGACAACATTTGATTGCAGATTATATTTTTTTATGAGTTTTTCTAAGAATATAGAATAGCCATCTTTAAATTTATTGCCAACCATTATATTCCCTGCTAAATGTAATTTTATCTCAGGATATTCTTTTTTTAGTATTGCTATACTTTTAAGTAATACATGTATTCCTTTATAAGATACCGCCGCTGCACATGAAGAAAAAATTATAGGTGAGTTTGTCTTCTTATAACTCCAAGGATTAGCGGTATAGAAATTATTCCGAAGTAAGATACGAGTATGGTAATAATGGGCTGTAGAATTCACTTGTTGAAGTAAGTTTTCAACCCATTGTGATTGAACTGATATGTGTTCAAATTTTTTTATATAAGAAAGTTCTGCTTGTCCACGCTTAAAGAAAACTTGCTGTTTGGAGAATAGATTTCTCCAGGGCATTAAAATCTCTTTTAAATTAATTGTTTTAAGGATTTCTTTTATTGTAAGTCCTCCCATGAAGAAATCAGTATAGGCATATAGAAGACCCTGAATATCAATTAAAGTTTTAACTTTAATAAATCCTTGAACATATATTGATGCCCAAAACATTTCAGTTCCCCAAATGTGTACTAAATCCGGTTTCTCTTTTTCTATTATGTTTTGAATTTCTAGGCATCTTTTGTGTGTTGCAGTTTGCCCATGCGACTTTTGTTTTATTTGCGGCAATATCCATTGTTTAATACCTTTGTATTCTGTATAAAATATTTGTTGTACGTTTCCAACTGATATGTTAAGTATTGTGATTTGATTAGATTGTTGTAATTTCTCAGCAAGTGGTTGTAACCAACTTCCTCCTGTTATAGCCTGATCTGAAAAGCTTAGATTACACAGCCAAAGAACTTTTTTCATGTTTATTAAAATCTAGAACACCATAACTTTAAATTATTTTCTCCCGTCTCTCTTATTGATTTAGATAGGCATATTCCCATAAAAGTATAAAGTAGAATATTGCTCATCCACCAGCTTGAGGGCTCGTCGAAAAATGAAGTAGCCCATCTAAAAATTATAAATAATCCTATTAGTTTAAGCATAAAGTTTCGTGATTTAAAAATTGCATAATACGAAGATACCCAAAATAACATTGAAAAAAATAATGTGCCAATGATACCACCGCATAAAAAGGAATCTAATAACCCAGATTCGCTTCCGTATCGTCCTTTTTGGTCAAGTTCTTTTATACCGGTTTGCTCATTTTCCTCATTTATTATATATGAGCCTATAGCTGAATTTCCTATTAAAATGTTTCCGTTTGAGTAAACAGACTTGTAGATACCTCTGTATAAGAAACTTCTAGTATCTACCGTTAGACTTTCTCCACTTTCTTTTGTTGTAACATTTTTAGAATAATATGAATTTATATCAAAAATGTTGAAGGTCCCATTGATTCCTAAGTATAAAAATGTGAGTGGGGTAATTAGGAGAATGAAGAATAATAATTTGATTGTTTTTATTGTTATATTATGAAAATAAAGGTTTAGATAATATAATCCTGCTATTGCTGTTGCAAATATTATTCTAATGACATATCCTCTTGAACTCATAAAAGTAACGATAGAGTAAATTATGATAATGCCAATTTTTATTTTGTTCCTTTTATTTAAATATGGTAAAAGTATAATTAGGAAAAAAAATAAGTGGAAAATAGGGGTTGTAAAGATATATAGAGAATATACAATAGGAATCCACCATATTTTTAAAGCGAAGGTAGATATTTTCTGAATAATTTGTAGTTTATATGGGTAAAATATTAAAAGCGGTAATAATAACCAAAAAAATCTATTCAATAGTATTTTGGAATCCCAGTAGTCGTTGATGCTGATTATGCCTCTAAATATTGTTACAAATGAATATATAATATTTAGCAATATTAGTTGTTTGGCATTAATTCCCTTTGTAGAATAATGTTTAAAAGTTATGTAAAATATAATAGTCAAAACCAAATAATACAAGATTGTAGATTGTATTATTCCAAAGGTTAATATTTGTAGTCCAATTAATGAGTAGTAAAAGTATTTTATATGTGTCATTGAGTTTTATGCTTTAAAAGGACAAACAGATAATAACATTTCTAAATTAATTTGTGGACGTATCCACTTGTTCTTGATATATTCAATTAGATTAGGACGATTTATTAGTTCTGTGTACATAGAAATCTTTACATTTCTTTTATTAACAGACAAGAAATAATCTTGAAATTTAAAATCGTAGTTTTCCTTTAGATTATTTGAAAAACTTGTCCATATGTTAGGTACTCTATATGCGTCAGAAATAATTAAGCCATGTAATGAGCTGCTGATAATGCATTGGCATTGGCATATTTGATCTATAAAATCAGTCCATTTAGAATAGTGAGATATATTAATGAACAATATCTCATCTTTTGGTATTAACGGAGGAAATGAAATTGGTGTCTTTTTTAATTCTGAATAATGACAAATAATTCCAATCTGATATTTTTTTGTTGTATTTATAGGTTGGTAAAATAAAGGGAAAAGCAGAGCTGGGTCTCCATATATTTCAGGACATTGGATGCCATTATCTAATAAACATTGTCTGGTTAGAGGCCCTCTTACGGCCAAAACCTTATAAGGTTTATTTATATTAGTGGCATAATGTAATAAACCTGCTCCCCAGATTATGGCTTTTTTATTTGAGTACCATTGTATGATACTACCTATACACAAATAATTAGTTGAGGAGATAAATGAAAACTTATAAGGAATTATTTTTTTCTTAGCAAGGATTTCTGCTAAAACAATACTAACATCATCCCCCCAATTATAACTTTTCCCTTTGTACAAAGGTGGAACTGCTACTCCTAGGAATATATGCTTTTGGAAATAATATGGTAGATATTGAATTCCCGATACTATATTTAAAAATCTATTTTTCAGTTTTTTTAGATTCATAATTTTACCAATAGCATCCATTTTCAACATTATGACTATTTTTTGATTTATTATTTTCACCTGGACGAACCCAATATTCATTTATTAATGATAGATAGTTCAATTGGGGACATACAGTCTTCGCTTTGATGGCATATTGAGGGTTTTCCCATCTTTTTCCAATAATTCCGAATAAAAGTTGTAACGATCCTCCTATGTGAAAGGCTTTTTTGCCAATTGATTTAATGTATGCAGCTAATGGTAAGCCATACGCTCCGCATCCTAGTAGACATATATCGAAATCGCATTGAGCAATTTGCTTTTTCATAGCATCAAATGCTTCAAACCAAGTTGAATAATATGGGCAATTACCCCCTAAGCTTTGAACTGCTTTTATCGTTTTTAGATCAAATTCAGGAAGTATATCCTTATTTTGGAATAATAATCTTCTTTTGTTGTAATATTGTGCTTCTATAAGCTCAGAGAAAGGATGGATAACTAGAACTTTCTTCCCTTGTAGAGCTAATGTCCAAGGTGATTTAGCCCAAAATGGATCCAAGAATATCAGCCAAACTTTTAAAGCACTTTTTATGTAATTACTAACATAATATTCATTCGGTAACCAACTCCCTAAGATATCAATTTGGGTTGCACTGTCTAAAGTTAATTGGCAGAATCTTTCAATTAGATTTCGATCATTTGGGAAAAAACCACTCCATTCAGTTAGTTGATTTATATTTGACTGATTCCACCACCAATCTAGTGTTTCACCTTTTATGTATTTTAATATAGGTTGTTTACCTTTTTTTACACCTAAATAGTTTATTATATTTAGTAATTCTGTGCTCCCAAATCTTGATATCATACAAGGGTGCTCATCTATAAGAGTATTGTATATAATCTCAGATATTTTATCGGGATTTTCTTCCCGTATAAGTGGTGGAAGTTGAAAATCACCGATGGACTTTGAATAACACCTCTTTAATGTTTTAAGCAGAATAATAGGAGTCATAAGTCAGATAATGCATTTCTTAAGGATGAAACATCAAAAATACCATTATTGTCACAAAGTATCCAGTCTTTACTATCAGGGTATCCATGCCAAAAGTTTCTAGGACATATTTTTATACCATTATTAAGTAATGCTGGCTTATATGAAAAAGAACTTTTACTTGTGATTAATAGATTGGCATAAACTAAATGTAAGAATGAAGTTTGCGCATCCATATCAAAACACCAGTGTAGGTTGGCATATTGAGAGAATTCTGGATAATCTTCTGGTTTTCCTTGTGAGAAAAAATAAATATGAATAGGCTTTTTTGGATGTATGTTTTGTATGACTTGTTTAAGAACTTTTTCAAAGTAGTTATTACTTAGATAACGCATGGTTAAATTGGGATTACTTGGGTCATCCATAATATCTCCTCTTCGTACGTGTATGGCGATATTAAAGTTTTCAGATGAATAAATTAAATTATCTGTTTTTCTAGTAGGGGAGGCATAGAATTTCCTTTTTAGGTCTTCCATAACTCTATATTGATCTTTATAGTATTGATCTTGTTCTGCAATGAAAATGATTTTTTGCCCAGCGTAAGATTGAATAATTTTACGGATTAAATAAATTTCTTCTACATTATTCTCTCTAAATAGGGGTAGTCGACGAGTTTTATACCCTTGTTTTTTAAGTTCTGATACGGTTTTTTCACCTTCTCCAAATCCCAAAAATTTTTCCCATTGTATATTAGGAAACGGAAGATTTGCGAATTTTAATCCGAATAGACGTGCATACCAAAATCCTGCTATCCAGTTAGCTATTTGGTGTCCAATACCTGCACCTGGATTGGGATAAGCTGCGTAATAGCTGCTGCTATTTCCTTTATTATTATTTTTATTATGAAATAAATAATGCCAATATGCTCGGTAAATATATGGATATATCCTTTTCTTTCGGCTTGTATTGACAATAATCTGCCATATTTTTCGTTTGGCTTTCGATTGTAGGCTGTTCATTTTACGCGTGGGTATTTATGAGTTCTCCAAATAACTTTTGTAAGCATTATATAGTAAATGCCTATTTTGTTGATATTAGGTCTTGTAAAGAGAAAAGATTCAAATTTGTTAATAAGGATATTTTGTGATATTGCGCTTAGATTATTAATATAGTAATTAATACTTTTATAATTTCTTTTTTTTAAATATTGTAATATTGTATGCCTGAATGCATATTTCATGAAGATTTCAAATTTTCTGTTTGTTATTTTCATATTTTTATATTCGTTGATGACAATATTATTGTGTAATATATTATCTTTCATTCGTTTTTCCTCTTTTAAGATAGATGTCGCTTGGTTTGTAACACAGCCATTGTAAATGCTAAGTGCTTTACCTATATATGTTACTTTTCCATGAAGAGCTATTCTAAAAATGAAGGTAAAATCTTCGTTAAATTTTTGTTCACAAATAAAACTCCCCCATGTTTTATAATTTTCTTTCAATATGGATGTCTTGATTGTAGTCGCACTTATGTGAAAATAAACATGTGGATTTTCGAAAAAGTCTATTTCTTTTATGTTATTCAGATTCTTAATAGGTATGTTGTATGAACGTTGCTTCGTTTTATAATTCTGTGAGTATCTTCCTGTTAGTACTATTGGATTATTTGGAAATAGGTTTATGGCGTTATTAACTTCTTCAAGGTAGTTGGGTAGCCATTCATCGTCTCCGTCTAAAAAAGAAATCCATTCTCCATGGCTTTCCATGATACCTCTGTTTCTCGCCACACTTACCCCTGAGTTCTTTTGATGGATAATTTTTAATCTTTTGTCTGTAAAGTTTTGGGTTATATATTCTATGCTATTATCGGTAGAGCCATCGTTTACAATTATAACTTCGAAGTCTTGATAGGTTTGTTTGAATACAGAGTTTAATGTTCCAATAATTGTTTGCTCCTTGTTATATAAAGGAATGATAATAGATATCATGATTTAATTTTTTTTATATAGACTAGAATTGATAGAAATGTATAAAGAAGTTTTCCCAAAAAAGTGGTTTCACCTATTTTTTTTAATTTAATTTGAAAAGTGGTTCTTCCTTTTGAAATAAAGTAATAATCTCTCATAATTCTTGGGGGTAAAGCAAGTTCTTCTCTCAGTTGTGTATTTTCTTTTTTGCATAATTGTATGTTTGTATTGCTAATTCCACTATTTTCAAATTTTGATATAATATAGTTTATATGTTGGTATGTACAATTTCCCCATACAAAGGCATCTATGAAGAATTTTACATCAGATATGATTTTATACTTCTCATCATAAGGATATTTGATTAATAACTCTTTTTTTATGAAACTGGATTGATGTTTAATAACTCCACATAACATATTTGCTAGCGTAATCTCTTCGGGAGATTTTACTAATTTATACGATTTCTTGTGTTGGCATAATGTATCTCCAATAAGAATATCACTTCCGTTGGATTTTTGAGATACTGTTGCTAATACGGAATCATCATTAAATTCGTCGCCAGAATTCATGAATATGAGATATTCTCCGTTAGAAGCATGGACACCTTTATTCATAGCATGATAAATACCATTATCCTTTTCGGAAACCCAGTAGTTGATTTTTGAACTGTATGAAGTAATGGTATTGTAACTCCCGTCATTAGAGCCACCATCTATTATTATGAATTCGAAATTTCTGTATTTTTGATTAATAACACTTTTTATAGTTCGTATCAGACCATTGTTATTATTATAATTAATGGTAATGACAGAAAATTTAATTCCCATGATGTTTTATTTTTTGTAATAAAGACTTTATTTTTTGTGTATAAAATTTTTTCTCTTCACTATTACTTCCTATTGTATATATGATAAAACAATATTCTAAAGTTGTGATGATGATGAGCAGAATAAGTCTTAACATAGATTCGGGTAACAGATGTTGAATGAGAATTCCTGTAAAGACTGGGATAAGAAATGCTATTGAACAGCGAAGAATAACGTTTTTAAAATATTGTTTAGAGGAAATATTGCATAATGCATTAGCATAATATATGATTGTATACCCTCTTATTACATAGATGATAAGAGTAATCACATATAATGTGTAAGCTGGCGCATTAAAAAATTTAAAAGCTAAAAAAGTAATAATAATAGGACTACAATTAAGAAGTGAAAATGCAATTTGACAATTACGTATTTTGCCTATTGAGAAAATAACTTGTGGTAGAAATAAAGTTAATTGTTCTATTAAATAGGCACTGAATAATAGTCGGCAAAATATAAGAGTATATGTTGGAGGTTGTTTTAGCCATAGGTGTAAGATATAATTTGTATCAATAAGTAGTGGTAGGAAGCAAATAGAGGTACCCCAAAATACGATTTTAGTTCCCCAAATAGTTGCTTTAATCATCATATTTTGATCTTGGGCTCCCGCACTTTTGGTTATAATTGGATTTATTGATTTTTTTATAGCCCCTCCTATACGCTTAGTTGTCCGTTTACTTGTGATGAGATACCTTGTGCTGCATTTGCAATGGTTCCATGAAATATATTTAGTACAATGTTTAAACCATATTGTGAAATCATGACTGACATGGTTCCGAGTAAATTCCATCCAGCAAAGGAGGTCATTTCTTTCATGAGTTTCATTTCCCAAAATGTCCGCGGGGCAATAACACATTCTTCATAATGTTTGTGACAATAGATGCGCATGATAGTTAAACTAACAAGAGGAATACCTGCCATTAAAATACCGTATACTATTAATTTGTCATAGGATGTATACACACATGCAAAGGCTACTGCTAGTTTTAAAAAAGATTCGAAGATACCTACAATTGCATAATATTTCATGTTCTCATGTGCATTCATTGCAGCGTCATATGGAACTGTCATTACTGTAAACATTGTGCTTATAATAAGGCTTCCATATATTACTTGGGCTGCAAAAATACGGTTTTGTGGTATATTAAGAATACCATTGAAGAAGAAGTAACCAGCTATCAGCAATGAAATGCCTACGACAATGGAAATGCCTAAATGAAGAATAAAACTAACATTGAAAATACTTTTTTGCTTCTCTCTGTTGCCCTCTCCTTCAGAATAAGACATAAAACGTTGAGTTGCACTTGCCATTGCTGCATTGAGAAATCCTAGCATGGATATTGCTCCTCCAACAATATTAAATATACCAAAATCTGAAGCACCTAAAGAATTTAATATAAGACGGGTGGTATATAACGAAATAAACATCGTTATACCCATTTTGGCATAGAGAAATCCTGTGTTTTTTATTACTCGGTTTGCTGTTGACATCTATCTTATTTTTTTCCAAACATAATATATCGAAGATACGGTATTTCAAATACAATTCGCCCAAATGTATAGCTTATAAATGTATGCAATATTCCAATTCCTAAAATACATAGGTTGATAAGAGTTTCTGGAATAGATTCAGGGAAAAGGAAATCTTTAGGCAAAAGTACAATAGGAACTACATAGATAACTAGAGAGAATTTCCCTATTTCTTGTAAGTATTTTTGTATCCATCTAGGGGTTTGTGCTTTGAGGAAGAAATTATATATAGTAATACTTCCACAAAAAGCACATATAGAAGAAAGCATTAAATTAATTAAAGACCTCCATTCTACTCCATTTACTTCAAGTGGATAGAACTTCCAGGCAAGGCATAATATTATGGTTGAAATACCCCAAACGAAATTTGTTGTGATAAAACTATTAAAAGTTTGGTATTTTGAAATTGAATTTCCTAATAAAAAGGAAAACCAATAAATTCCGTATATTATTAAATAGTATTGGTTGAAGATTAATCCGCATATACCCCAACAACAAACGCTTATGGCTTCTAATAGCATTTCTAATTGAATTTGATTCGATTTCTTAATTTTGCTTATCTTATATAGAATAAGATATAACATCATGAAAATAAATAAAGTTGGAAGAAACCAAATATGGCGGTTGGGGAAAAAACTGAAGAGCTCTGTTAAAGATCTTAAATTTGTTGGATATGAATTATATAAAAATAATGGAGCGATGATTAGCCAAAAGAGATATGGAATAAGTAATGAATTAAATTTTTTGTATATATAATTCATCCATCCTTTTGTACTTATCGCATTAGTTTTCTGGTTGATAAATCCACTTAGAAAGAAAAAAAATGACATGTGAAAAGAATAAATAATCTTTGCAATAGTAAGCATTCTATTTTCCGCCATGACAATTTTATCGGCTG
>USCK01000052.1 GCA_900553205.1 uncultured bacterium
AAATCAAAAAGCGTGGTTTTCGATTATGGTTTGTCAACTCTCACTTCGTTCGTGCCTCTGCTCGGCTTGAAAAAAGCCTCATTTCTAAAAATAGAAACAAGGCTTTTTCAAAAAGTTTTAAACTAAAAACTACTTAGTAACGCAAGTTTTTGGTTTTGGACCTGCAGCAACGATTTCAGCAGGCATGTTTGGATATTTAGCAGCAAAGTTGTCTAAGAACATTTGAGCAAGTTTGTTAGCTTGTTCATCATAAGCTGCTTTATCTTCCCACATTCCACGAGCATCTAATTTTTCATCAGGTACATTTGGACAAGATGTAGGATAATCAACATTGAATACATCGTGGTGTTTGAATTCTACATTATCGAATGAACCGTTTAATGCAGCTGTAACCATTGCACGAGTGTAAGCAAGTTTCATACGTTTAGCACCTGCAGCAGCAGAGCCACCAGCCCAACCTGTGTTTACTAAGTAAACTTTAGTACCGTATTTTTCTAACTTTTCACCAAGCATTTTAGCATATACAGAAGCGTCCATTGGCATGAATGGTTCACCAAACAATGTTGAGAATGTTGGTTGTGGTTCTGTAACACCACGTTCTGTACCAGCTAATTTTGATGTGAAACCTGTTACAAAGTGGTACATAGCAGCGTTTTTATCCAATCTAGAAATTGGAGGTAAAACACCAAATGCGTCAGCTGTTAAGAATACAACAACTTTTGGAATACCACCTTTGCTAGGGATTTGAGCATTGTTGATGTAGTTGATAGGATAACCAACACGTGTGTTTTCTGTCAAACTTCCATCATAGAAATCAAATTCACGAGTTTCAGGATTCATAACTACGTTTTCTACTAATGAACCAAATTTGATAGCATTATAGATATCTGGTTCGTTTTCTGCAGAAAGGTTGATACATTTAGCATAACAACCACCTTCAAAGTTGAATACACCATCAGGTGACCAACCGTGTTCATCATCACCGATTAACTTACGAGATGGGTCAGCTGAAAGAGTTGTTTTACCTGTTCCTGAAAGACCGAAGAATACTGCAGTTTCGTGAGTTTCTGGGTCCATGTTTGCTGAACAGTGCATTGGAAGTACATTTTTCTTAGTCATGATGTAGTTCATAGTAGCGAAAACTGATTTTTTAATTTCACCAGAGTATCTTGAGCCACAGATGATAATTGTATGTGCTTCATAGTCAATAGCGATACAAGCTTCTGAATTTACACCATCAACTTCAGGATCACATTTGAAGCCTGGAGCACAAAGAATTGTGTAATCAGGTTCACCATAGTTAGCTAATTCTTCTGCAGTTGGACGAATTAACAATTCATGGATAAACAAGTTTTGACTAGCAAGTTCGTTTACAACTCTGAACTTTTGAGTATAAGTTTTGTCTGCACCTGCATAACCATCGAAGATGAATACTTCACGATTTTGTAAGTAAGCAGCGATTTTTCCTTTAATAGAGTTAAATTTTTCTCTGCTGATAGGGCGATTTACTTTACCCCAAGCAATTTCGTTGTGAACACCATCAGTATCTACGATAAACTTATCCTTAGGGGAACGACCTGTGTATTTACCGGTAGTAACAACTAATGCACCTGTATTACTTAGAGAACCTTCTCCCAAACGTAGTGCTGCTTCTGTTAGTTGAGCAGGACTCAAGTTACGATAAACAGCTTTAGGTTCAATAATACCTAATTTCTCAATTCCGTATGTTTCCATATTTAAGCTTCCTCCTTTTAAAAAAGCAAAATTTATTTAATTATACACCTTAACTATAGTACAAAAAGAACTAAAATCAAACAGTATTCGTTTGAGATAAAAAGTGATTTGTTAAATCATAATTAACTTATATTTTAATCTTTCTTTTGTAACATTTTCTTTACAATCTTTTTCAAAACAGGCAATTTTTGAAAAGAAAAACACTTTATCATGGTACGGGAATTAATAGAGGAAAATAGATTATGAGTTACAGCGATATTAATGCATTTGGTGATTACACACTAGCAGCTTTAACAGATCCTACATACGGTGGCGAACAAGTCATTCGTTCTCTTGATAACGAATTAAAATTCCAATCCACATTTGATTATATCAATCAAGATGCAGGATACAATATGAAGTTTTACCCTCATTATTCAAATTTCGGAGCATCTTCTAGCCCATCAGACTTTGCAACTGTTTTAGGTTCTACATTGTTAGACGGTTCAATAGATAGCTTGTACAACGATTCAATCCTAAATTCAATGAATGTAGGATTGAGCGCATATTTAGAAAACAGTTTTATGAACGGTATGAATGTTGGCAACCCATTCCAATCAGCTTGGGACAGCAACCAATTCAAATTCAATTTTACAGATAATTCTATCAAAACAAATTTACCTTCTTGGGACAAAGTAAACACTAATTGGAACTTTTCCATCACCCCTGGTTCAGGCGTTTCAGTAAGTGGTAAAAATGTTGATTATTCAAAAAATTCTGAAAAAGCAAACTTTAATAAAGCCGTTGCTTTAATCAAAGCTTACGGTGAAAAAACAGGTAAATCTTATGATGATAAACTAAACAAAGTTGCTCAAGATATGAAAGGCAGTTATAAAACAGGCTTAGCAAAATTAAAAGCAATTATTGCAACTTTTGACCAAAAGAAACTTACAGAAGTTGTAAGAGAAATCAGCCACAAAATCTATGATGAACAAGAATCAAAAGGCAAAGCTATTTCTGATAACTGGGCAAATCAAATCTCAAATGCCACATCTAAATCTGGATTCAAAGTTGACACATCTGGTGTTAACAAAGATAATGTCCTACATGTTTTAGGAACATACATCAGTAACCCTAAATTCAAAACTGGTGGTATGTGGAATGCTCTAATCAATAACAACTATGATGACATATCAAAAGCTTTGATTGAAAATGCCAAAGAATTATTAAAATCAGGAAAATGCACAAACGATATCACAAAACACAAAATTCGTGGCTATGTATCTTCATTAGAAAAAGACGGAGATATAAAAAATAAAATTTCTGTTGTATATCACTTATTTGACATTTTAAGATATGAAAACGCATCTTACAACGATAACAAAGCATTCGCTATCGTTGGTGGTGGAGTAATCCCAAGCAACAAAATTGAAACAACTCCTGATAATTACCAAAGCAAAAAATATCAAGCAGAAAAAAATGCTTATAACTCTGCATCTAAATTAAATACTAAAGGTTAATCCAACCCTAAATCCAATGTAGGTGCTTTGGCAACTATTGCGCTTGAAGAAATTATATCAACTCCTGTTGATGCAATTTCTCTTAGAGTTGTAAGATTAACATTTCCACTTGCCTCAATAATTGCAGCTCCATTGATTTTTTCAATCGCTATTTTCATTTCATCTGTTGTCATATTGTCAAGCATGATGATATCAACACCACAGTTAAGAGCCTCCTCAACCTGTGCTAATGTATCACATTCAACCTCAATTTTATGAGCATGTGAAATTGATTTTTTAAGTATATTGATTGCGTTGCTTAACGAACCAGCAAATTTAACATGATTATCTTTAATCATTGCACAATCAGATAAATTAAATCTATGAACATGCCCGCAACCAACTTTTACTGAATATTTTTCGAATACTCTAAAACAAGGTGTTGTTTTTCTTGTATCAACAATTTTTGCTTTATATCCTTCGATTGCTTTTTGATATTTTCTTGTTTCGGTTGCGATACCTGACATTCTTTGAATATAGTTCAAGGCAGTTCTTTCACCAGTCAAAACTGCTCTTGCTGAACCTTTTACTTCTGCAAGTTTATCACCTTTTTTAATTTCGTCACCATCTTTAACATAAAATTTGATTTCGATATCTTTGTCTAATATTTCAAAAACTGTCTTAAACACATTACGACCACAGAAAACACCATCTGTACGAGAATTCAATGTACATTTCATTGTGTCATCTTCTGATACTAAATTGTCTGTTGTAATATCACCAAAGCCAATATCTTCAATAAGTGCTTGTTTTACATATTCTTCAATCAAAAATCTATTTAACAAAACTAGGTTCTCCTTGTCCTTTTATCATACAATTGTGGATTCCTTCTTCAAATGTTACTGGGCAATCCAAACGACAGTGCGCACCACGAGATTCTTGACGCTTTAATGCCGATTTTATAATTAATTGTGCAACTGTCAACATATTTCTGAATTCGTATTCATCTTTGTTTAAACATCTTGTTGTTCTGCCGAATCTGTTTTTCAAATTATAAATTAAATCAAGCCCTTTTAGCAGAGATTCTTCTGTTCTCAAAATACCTGCGTTGTCCCACATTATATTTTCAAGTTCAACCTTCATTGAATCAATATCATAATCTTCTTCGCTGATAGGGATAGCATAACTGTCTATAGCATTTTTTATATTCTCATCAATTTTGCTTGGTGGAACAAGATTCATAAACGATAGATAATTTGCAAGCTCATGTGCTGATACAACACATTCCAACAATGAATTGCTTGCCAGCCTGTTTGCACCATGCAATCCGGTAGAAGCACATTCACCTATTGCATAAAGCCCACGCAAAGATGTTCTGCCTTCAAGATTAGTTTTAATACCACCCATCATATAATGCGCTGCAGGAGCAACAGGAATAGGTTTTGTAGCAATATCAATATCGTATTTTTTACAGATTTTAGATATTGTAGGAAATCTCTTCGCAAGTTTTTCTGCAGGGATATGAGTTGCATCAAGATAAACACAATCTGAATCTGTTTTCTTCATTCTATCAAATATCGCACGAGTAACTATATCACGAGGCGCAAGTTCTTTTAGTTCGTGGTATTCACTCATAAACTGAACACCATTCTTATCAATAAGTTTTGCCCCTTCCCCCCTTACAGATTCTGAGATTAAAAATCTTTTTTTAGAATTTGGAATACAGAGTGCTGTCGGGTGGAATTGAACAAATTCCATATCTTGTAACATTGCACCTGCATTATATGCAAGAGCCAACCCGTCACCTGTTGCAACTGTCGGATTAGTAGTATATTTGTATAACTGACCGATACCACCTGTTGCAAGGATAATTGCAGAGGAATAAATTGTTTGATATTCATTAGTCAAAGAATTGTAAGCAATAATCCCTTTACATTCACTATCCGTATTTATTAATAGTTCCGTAATTGTAGAATCTTCCATAATATCAATATTCGGATTTTCTTTTGTGCGCTTGCAAAGAGTTTTTTCTATAATACTTCCTGTAGCATCACCACCGGCATGTAAGATTCTACGAACACTATGAGCAGCCTCAAGAGTATAAGTTAATTCACCGTTTTCATCTCTATCAAATTCAACACCCATATTAATAAGGTCGTTGATAACCTCGTCAGAATTTTGAGAGATAAATTTAACGGTTTCAATATCACTCAACCCTGCACCTGCTCTAAGTGTATCTTTTGTATGAAGTTCAACAGAATCTTCTTTATTTGACTTCATAACAGCAACAATACCACCTTGTGCATAGCGAGAATTGCTTTCTCCAAAATTTGATTTTGTAATAACAAGAAGTCCATCAGGAAGATTAATATTTTGAGCAATTTTCAATGCGCAAAACAAACCTGAAATCCCACTTCCTACAACAACTGCTGAATATTTTGAATATTTCATTTTCCTAGTGTTCCTATAATTTTCTTATATAACAATTTTAAACCAAACTATTAAAAATTGCTAATCTTGAAATTTGAATAAATAAAATATGTAAAAATATTTTTAGAGGTTTTCATGTAACCATACAACTAAAATAGAGTACAAACAGGTTAATTAACACAATAACAAATAAGTTTATTTCTAATAAAAAATTATTTCTTATCAGATTTTTTCATTAGAAATATTCAGCACCATAGAATTAGCTAATAGGGTTGTATAACTCTTTAAAGTCTTGCGAATAACAGGTATGTCATAGATATAGCCGGCATGCATAGATGTTTTTATATCAAATACTCTGCTTTTTCCTGTTTCGTTTTTCATTGTTATGTATATCCCTTAATATCCTAAAAATAATGTTGCCGAATATATTGTTGAGAAAAATATCATCAAATTTCTTGCCTGATACATTCTCATCATAAAACTTGCTGAACCTTCTTGCAAGATTATATCCCAGTTCTCCATCGGACCTTCATAAAACTTTCTCTTTGGCAGTTTTGTTTTGTCATCAATATATAACTTCATTGATGAAATTAAATTGATTGCCATTGGAATTGTTATTAATGTTATAAAGATTCCGATAGTTTTCGTATTCCAATATACCAAAAACAATGATAAATAAACAAGTATAAGTAATAATTTGTGACAATTTAAACTGTTTTTGCGAGAAAACATATTGGCTATAGTTTTTTTATTCTCTGATTTGTCTAAGTCATAATCTAACATTGTGTCAGTATATAAAAGATTTACTGTTAATAACATTGTAGGTAAACAAACGATTAATGTTTTCCAGTCATATACTCCATTCATAACACAACTAACTCCACCAAAAAGAAGTGGGCCATATATTAGAGCAATTAATGTTTCACAAAGTCTAAATTTTCCGGCTATTGGATACAAAATTCCTGCTAGACCACTCAATAACATAATGATAAATATAGAAATCCCTATTTTTGATATAAAGAATATCCCTACACAAATTGCTAGTCCAAAACAAAATAAAGATAACAATATTAATTGTTTTGATGTAATTGTTTTATTCAAAAGATAATCACATTTTCCTTTTTGAGCATTTATAAGGTACTCATTTCCATTATCATCTATACGTTTAAGTTTTTTATAGTCAATATAATCATCAAACATATTTGCTCCGAGATGAGCAAAACAAATACCAAAAAGTGCAATAATGCCGTATATTATGTTGCCTGATTGTGATAGCCCATAAGCAAATGCAACTAACCACGAAAAAATCGACATTGGCAGAGCATAAGCTCTCGTAATCATTATTAAGGGTTTTATCACTTAATTATTCCCCCAAAGGAAACAACATCTTCATAAGAGGCACCTGCTTCAAGTAGTTCTTCTGCCGTAATACCGAATAAGGTAATCAATTCTATTGCTTCTTGTTTTGAATCAATATTCTTGACGACTTGCACAACAGCTTCTTCACGAGTAATATTTGAGAGTTTGTTATAAATTCCTAAAGCAAGACTTCGTTTTTTTGCTTTTCCCATATTAGTAACCCAATGCTCTTATTGCAAGAAGCCCTGCTCCAATCATGCCGGAATAATTGCCGGCAGTTGCGAGTCTAACAGATGTAGGTGTTGTAACGATTTCTTGATTAACTTCATCTTCTATAGCTTTTGTATCAACAAATTGTGCCATAGAACCTGATAATACAACACAATCAGGGTCAAATAAATTAGCCAACCCGATAATACCTGCAGTAATATGTCCTTGCCATACAGATAAAATATCTTTCATAAGAGGGTCGCCTTTTTCAACACCTTCAATAACATCATAAGTTGTAACATTTGGATTTCCTGTCATTTCTTCAGCAGTTTTTTTCAAACCTGTACCTGATGCATAAGCCTCAAAGCAATCATAAGCACCACAAGTACATTTTCTGCGTTTATCAGGATACATCTTAAAATGCATTTCGCCTGCTGCACCAGATTTGCCTTTGAAAAGTTTGCTGTCAATGATTATTCCACCACCAACACCTGTTCCGAGAGTAAGCATAACAGAGGTTCTGCAACCTTTTGATGCACCGATTTCATGCTCTGCCCAAGCGGCAGAATTTGCATCGTTTTCTACAAAAACAGGCAAACGACTGATTTTTTGGAAATTAAGCTCGGGATAATTCTTAACAAGGTTTCCTGTAGAACCTAAAACACCTGTATTTTCATTATTAACAGCACCAGCAGTTGAAATACCGATTGTATGAACAAAACCTTCGTATTTTTTTACTGCACCTTGAATAATTTCTTTAATTCCATCTAAATCTTTTGGAGTTTGAAATTTATCAACTTCTGCTATAATTTTTCCTTTTTCATCAACTACAGTATAATAAATTTTTGTTCCGCCGATATCAATAGTTAGTGCCTTTTTCATTCTATCCCGTCCTTATTCAAAATGCTGATATTTATAATCTGATGCAATAGTTTTATTCGCAGAAGAAATAACACGGCTAACAAACGGATAAAAACGAGCATCTCTAATTGGATTCCCTTCTGAATCCAATTCAAACTTAGGATAAATCTGTTCGTCCTCTTGTTCCTCGTATTCTTGTTCTTCTGTTTCTATAACTTCGTCATTCATTTTTATACTCTGTATTTTTCATCTACATTTGTGATGAATCGTTTTGTTATCAGTTGAGGTCTTGTTATTGCCGAACCGATTACAACGGCATGTGCCCCAAGTTCAAACGCTTTGTTTATTTGTTCCGGCTCCCAAATTCTACCTTCAAGAATAACTGGTTTATCTGTTTCTTTAACAAGTGATTCCAAAAGTTTAAAATCAGGGCCGTCTGTTTCTATAGGCGATTGTGTAGTATATCCTGATAGAGTAGTTGATAAAACATCTACCCCAAGCTCTGCACATTTAATCCCTTCTTCTAATGTAGAAATATCTGCCATAGATTTTTTACGATTTATTTTGATATATTTGATAATTTCTTCTACTGTACATTTAGGTCGTGGACGCTGTGTGCCGTCAAACGCAACAATATCTGCACCAGCTTGAATTAAATCAACAACATCTTTAAGTGTTGGTGTTATATAAACTACTTCTTTCCAGTTTTTAGGTATAACTTCCGGTTTTGTTAGTCCAATTACAGGGACATCAGAAAGAGATTTTGCGAGTTTTACATCTCTTACTCCTGCTACTCTTAAACCTTGAGCACCACCATTAAGTACAGATTTCATCATAGCTGCCATACATTCTTCTCTATAAAGAGGTTCACTAGGCATAGCCTGACAAGAAACTATTACTTTATTTTTTAATCGTTTAATCATATCTAAATTGTACATGAAAAAAAGGTTTCATGCCATTTTATTACAAAAAATTAAAGAAAAATCAACACTTTTATGTTGAGGAAAACTTAAACTTCTAACTGTAAAAGCTCTTTTATATTTGATAAAAAATCACTATGTATTGGTAAATTTCTATCATTATTTCTTATTGCTTGTTCTAATATTTCCATTGTGAAATTTTCAAAAGGAAAATCTCCTTTTTCATAATCAGGTAAAATATATTTCTTGAACAAAGGCAAATAAACAGATTCTACCATAGGCTGTTCAAAATGATTATTTGAAAAACAAATATCAATCCATTTATTTAACAAATCTTCTTCTAAATGTAGTGCTAAAAAATCTTCAAAATTTTTATGATTAAAGAAGAAATCAGGAACTTTTATTGACTTTTTATTATAATTTTCTAAATTATTTCTTTCATTTCGTTGATATATATCCCAATCTACAAAAATTATATTAGGAGTTCTTGAGTTCTTCCGATATTCATCTTTAAATTTTTGATATACATTTGTATAATGCCCAGTTCCAACGCTTTTAGGCACAAACCTGACAGGCTGGGATATATTTTCTTCTCTTAAGAGCTTTGACAATTCATTAAAATAAGCAACTTCTGACTTACCTTCACATATAACATTATATATTTTACAGTAATTTGGCATAATTTCACCTATATATACGCATATGGTATTCCAGAAAATTCACCATCTAAATAGCGTTTTCTAAAATTGTTAATATTACGAATATCAGGATAGTCAGATAATTTGTTTATTTGAGTTCCTGTTTTATTTGTTTTATTTGTTATCATAACTTCTGAAACTCGAAGTAATTCACTATCTAAAATATCAGTATTATGTGTTGTAAAAATTAATTGTGCATTTTTTTTATTATAATCTTTATCTTTAAATAATTTTATTATTTGCAATAACAAAACAGGGTGTAATGATTCTTCAAGTTCATCAACTAATAGTACACCACCTTTATCAAGAGTGAGTAAAACTACACCTAAAATTTTAGCTAATGATTTTGTACCTTCTGATTCATCTAAAAAATTGAATATTACATTATTACCATTTATATCTTGATGATGTGAATTTACAAAATCTAAAATATATTTATTTGCTTTTATACCTTTTTCGTATGCTTTAAATAATTCTTGTGAAGGATTAAAAGAAGAATCTAAATCTAATTCTTTTCGTTCTATTGTGATGGCATTAATATCAATATCTAATTTTTTTATAATTTTTGTAATTCTTGCAAGTTGTTCTTCGTTAGAAGTATCATTATACTGTGCAAGCATTTCAATACCTGACATAAACGATATTTGTTCATCAATACATATTGATATATTATTAGTCAAATATTTAAAAGTATCATAAATATGCTTATTTAAATTTGAATAATTAGTTGCAATTTTAGATAATAAAGAAAATTTTTGATTGTTTTCAGCATCTTTACATTCAACATTGTAAATTTCTTTTATTTTTTTATCATCATATATTTCTGATTTTGTTTCAAAATAACATAAAACTTGATTTTTACAATGAAGTAAATCTTTACCATTCAATTTTAAATTTTCATTTAATATTGAATCTTTATTATACTCTATTGAATATATATATATATTATCTTCTATTGAAAATGTTATCTGAAAATCAGTTGTATTATATTTTGTATTTATTTTATTTGGACAATAAATTTCACCGAAAAAATTATTATTAAATCCAGATTTAACAACAGATATAAATTTTGATATTGCTTTCAAAACATTAGATTTTCCAGAAGCATTAGCACCATAAATTGCCGTAATTGGCACTACACGCTCATTTTTTACATTAAAAAATACATGATATGGAAAATCTTTATAATTGTTAGGTGCTTTCCCTTCGCAATATAAAAAATTAATATCTAAATCAACAATAGATTTAAAATTTTTTATTTTAAAATTAAATATCATAATAAAAAGACCTTTTTTCTATTATTATGACATATTATTATCAAAAATCAAGCAATATAAACAGTTTTTTTGTTTATCTTATTAATTTATTATAAACGAGCTAATAAATATTGATGCATATAATACGCATAAACAGCACCGAGAACTGCACCCCAAAATACTTGAATAGGAGTATGTCCGAGAAGTTCTTTCAATTTGCCACCTATGGCTTGAATTTCGTGTTTATAAAAATCATCTAGAATTCTGTTCAAACAAGCAGCTTGACGACCAGCAGCACGCCTAAGTCC
>USCK01000053.1 GCA_900553205.1 uncultured bacterium
CTTGCTATGACATGGACTTGTATGACTATCAAAGAAAAAGATTCAAGGAATTTTGGTAATAATTCTCAAGAAACTGCAGAAAAATCAAATTTCTTTAAAGATTTAAAAGAATTTTTCTTACTTTCACCTCAAGTTGGTAGAATTTGTTTGATGCAATTCTTTACTTGGATTGGTATGATGTGTTTGATGATATTCTTTACTAGTTATGCTATCCACACTGTTTATGCAATTCCAGATTTGAGCAATTTGACACCTGCATTATCTGCAAAGTATTCAGATTTGCAAGTAAAAGCTACAAACTACTCTTCAATATGTTTTGCAATATTTAACTTAATTTGTTTTATAATTGCTATTCCTATTGGTGTTTTGGCTCAAAAATTCGGAAATAAAAAAGTGCATATTATTTCATTGTTATCTATGGTTATTGCATATTTAGGTTTAGGTGTATTTAATAATAATCCTGTTATTGTAGCTGCATTTATGGCTTTATCAGGTATCGGCTGGGCAAGTGTTTGTGCTTTACCTTTTGCAATGCTTTCAAAGTTTATTATCCCTGGGACTGAAGGTTCTGTAATGGGTATATTCAATATCTTTATCGCAGGCCCTCAAGTTGTAGTTTGTACATTAGTTTCTTGGTTAATCAAAAAATGTGTATTCACAATGCCTGACGGTTTAAATTATCATTGGGAATATGCCTTCTTTGTTGGTGCTGTATGCTTGTTGTTAGCTGCACTTACAACTCTATCTGTCAAGGAAAGCAAATAATGGCTGAAAAAATTATAATATTTTCAGGCAAACAATATTCAGGTAAGGACACAGCTGCAAAGATTCTTCTTGCAGAGTGTCCTGAATATAAACGTTGTGCAATGGGGGATATTATTAAGCTTGAATATGGCAAGCAACAGAATCTTTCTTATGAAGAAATTGAAAACAACAAATCTCAATATCGTGCAGGTCTGATAGAATTAGGCAACTGGGGACGAAGTCAGTCACCTGATTATTGGTTACATAAAATTCTTGAGGTTGAGGGCAAGATTATGGTTACAGATGTTCGTGTACCTCATGAATATGAAGTCTTTAAAAATGCTGGTGCTTTGTCGGTCAGAATAGAAGCTTCTCGTGAAACTCGTATGCAAAGAGGTACTCTTATCGGAGAAGATGATATAACCGAAATAGGTTTGGATAATATAAAAGATTGGGATTTTGTAATCGAAAATAATTCTTCTTATGAAGATTTCAAAACAAAGGTTCTTGAATTAAAAAAATGTCTATAGTATGATGGTTCTCGTTAAGAGGGAGTATATTGTACTATGTGTACTTTAGATATAATTGTTCCGGTCTTCAATGAAGAGGACTGTTTAGATGAGATTTTGAGACGCTTGAACGGCGTTAAAGATTCTTTTAAAGATATATTAGATGTAAGCTTTTTGTTTGTAAACGATGGCTCAAGAGATAAGAGTGCAGACATTTTAAAAGCTTTTTCCGAAAAATATGATTATGTAAAAGTTATCAACTTTGCAAGAAATTTTGGGCATCAGATAGCAGTAACTGCAGGTATTAACAATACCAATGCTGATTATGTTGCAATTATAGATGCTGATTTACAAGATCCACCTGAATTGATAGAGGATATGTATAAAAAATCATTAGAAGGTTACGATATTGTTTATGGTAAGCGTTTGAAGCGAGATAAAGAAACAGCTTTCAAAAAACTTACTGCTTATGGATTTTATCGAGTATTGAACTATATGTGCAACCTTGATATTCCAAAAGATACAGGCGATTTCAGACTTATAACCAAGAAGGTTGTTGAGGTCTTGAAAAACATGCCTGAACATAATCGTTTTATTCGAGGAATGGTTCCTTGGGTAGGGTTTAAATCTGCACCTGTAGAGTTTAACAGAGAAGAAAGATATGCAGGTGAAACTCATTATCCGTTGAAAGCTATGATTAAACTTGCAAGTAATGCAATTTTTTCATTCTCAACAAAACCTTTGGTTATGATTAATTATTTAGCAGGGTTAGTGTTGTTATTGTCAATATTCTCGTTTTTGAGATTAAACCTTATATCTGCAACTATTTTATTTGTAGGTTCTCTGCAGCTTCTTGCTATAGGTATTGTTGGTGCTTATATCGGCAGAATTTATGAGGAAGCAAAAGGTCGTCCTTTATATACAATAAAGGATAAATTTAATTTATAGGTAATTTATGATAGACAAAATAAAACAGTTTTATAGCGATTCACCTGAAAGATTTTATTTAATTCTTTTAGGTTTACTATCGTTTATATTTTTATTTGTGGGAATGGGTGCATACCCGTTAGTGGATGTAGATGAAACCAGATATGCAGTAATGTCAAGAGATTTACTGCACCACAACTGGAATTTCTTAATGCTTAATGGTGTGCCGTTTATCGAAAAACCTCCTTTGTACTTTTGGATTACGGCTTTTTCCATTAAGCTTTTTGGATTCCATGAATATGCTATAAGACTGCCAATGTCAATTCTTGCAACACTTACCGTATTTTTTACCTATTATATAGGTAAAAAAATTAAAACTCCTAAATTTGGGTTTTATACTGCAACAATAATGATGGCTAATGTCTTTTTCATTATGTTGACTCGTGTTGCTATTATTGATATGGTCTTTACAGCTCTTTTAACCTGGACTATATATTTTGGCTTATTGACAGAGTTCGTAAAAGATAATAATAAAAAATGGTGTTGGACAGCGTTTTATTTGTGTATGTCTTTTGCGTTTCTTGCAAAAGGGCTTTTAGCAATAGTATTTCCTTGTGCAATTATCGGTATTCACCGTATTATAAATAAATCAGTAAAAGAAATTTTCAAACCTCAATATATTTTGTCAGGTTTGGTTTTATTTTTGCTAATAAATTTGCCATGGCATTTGGCTATGTACAAAGAATATGGCTTTGAATTTATTTGGGTTTATTTCATATTGCATCATTTTGAAAGACTTGTAAATGCGGATGCTTTAGGGAAAACGAGACCTTTCTTGTATTTTATTCCTGTATTCTTTGTGGGATTTTTACCTTGGTCTTTACATTTTATTGGTGCTATTGTTGATTTCTTTAAAAAGAAAATGTTCGAAGATAAATATGTATTGTTCTTTGCAATATATTTTATAATAATTTTCGGGTTATTCTCTGTTGCAAGTGGAAAACTCCCAACTTATGTATTGCCTGCAGTGCCACCTGCTGCATTCTTGACAGCATATTTTATCTATGCAAAAGATTTAAAATGGTTAAAAATACCGACATATATTTCGATATTAGCAACTGTTGTAGCATTAATTGTATTAAGAACTGTTGTATATACAGGTGGTACAAATGAGTTGGTTGAGTTCTCTAAAACTGCTCAAAATTCTGAATACCATTTGATTACATACAATATGCAAATTAAACCCGCGATATTCTTAAACTATACAAAGGATTATGCAGATTTGATACTTGATGATAAGTTAGAAGATTTGCAAAAAGCTATTGAAAATCATTCTAAGTCTATGATTATCATTAAGAAGAAAAATATGGTAAATAGCGAAAATGTAACTTATTTAAAGAATTTCAAATTAGTTAAATCTTGTAAAAAATACGAACTATATCAAACTATAGATTAAAAGTTTTTAATAAATTTTTCTTTTAAAGCTTTATCGTATGGTGTATTGGTGCTATCGGGGGTGTATTGTAATTTAAAAATACCATCTTGTGGAACCGTTGCAATATTGTAGCTGTTTTTAGAAGAATCTTTAGGCACAATTTGCGTATCTGTTCCTACACAAGTATTTTCTCTGTATAAGTATAATGTGTTTTCTTTATGGTCATTATATTCTTGACTCTTTAGTATTGGTTCTCCATCATTTGTACAAAAATATTTACTTTTTGTTTCTTTTTTGGGAGTTCTTATAGCAACTATATATTCATTATCTTCTAATGGAGTACGTTTATAATGCTTTTTAAGGCATTTTTTTATATTTTTTTCAAGCTTAGTATTATCAAGAATTTCCTCACCTTCATAAACCTTCATTTCTCGAAGTATATATTTGCCATTATTAAGCTTTTCTTTTTTTGTTATAATTCTTTTATTAGGTTTACCGTCTTTAACTATTAAGATTTCATTATATTTAAAACCGTTTTTAATACTTTCAAGTGTAGTTTTTATTCTGCCATTATTCAAATATTGTTGGCTTTGGTGATTAATCTCTCCTATTAAAGGCTTAAAATTTGCAGCTTGTTCAAGAGCATTATTTAGTTTTTTTGCTTTTTTAAGCATCAATATTTCTGGTAAGAAAAATAAGCCTATTAGTGCGATACCAGAAATACAACTTGCTATTAGTTGGGCTTTTGTTCGTTTTATAGCTGGGTTTGTTGATATAAATTCGTCAGTTGTAGCTTCCGATTTTGTTGTATTTTGTTGGATTTTTTCATCTTGTTTTGGTTGATAATTTGTAATAGCTTTTGTTATCAAGTTGTTATTAGAAAGAGTTACAGGCATGATAATTCCCTTTTTTGGCATTTTATATTTAGTTAAAACCTTAAAAATAAAAAAATTGCTATTTCATAAATAATAATTTACATAAAGTTTGAAAATTACATTGTTTATGATATTATCAGTAAAAAAGTATGACATATTTAAAGGAGTTTTTATGATTTCTGTAAACGATCTTAAAACAGGTTTAACATTACAATTAGATAACGGACTTTGGTCTGTAGTTGAATTCTTGCACGTAAAACCGGGTAAAGGTGCTGCGTTTGTCCGTTCAAAATTAAAAAATGTAGAAACAGGACAAGTTGTTGAAAAAACATTCAGAGCTGGTGAAAAAGTTGCTAAGGCTACATTGGATAGACGCGAAATGCAATATTTATACAAAGAAGGCAATGATTATGTTATGATGGATATGGAATCTTATGATCAAATTCCAGTTCCTGAAAATCATATAGGTGATGGTGTTAAATATTTAAAAGAAAACATGAATGTTCAAGTTTTATTCCATGATGGCAAGATTATCGGTTTAGATATTCCTGCTCATGTTGAGCTTGAAGTTGTTGATACTCCACCTTCTGAAAAGGGGAATACTTCTCAAGGTGGTACAAAACCTGCGACTTTGGAAACAGGTGCAGTTGTAAACGTTCCATTCTTTATTGCAAACGGTGATGTAATCAGAGTTGATACAAGAACTAACGAATATCTTGACCGTTGCTAATAGTATTTATTAATAAGGATATAAAAAATGAAATTTGAAACAGATTATATAGAAAAATTAGCTAAAATAATTGCAGATAATGAATTAACCGAAATCTCATTAGAAGACGGTGAACAAGCAATAACAATCAGAAAGGACTTGCCAGAAGTTACAGTAGCATCTGCTCCTGTTGCAGTTTCTCAAGCTCAACCTGTTGTGGCTCCTCAAGCTGCTCCTGCTGCACAACCTGCAGCTCAAACAGCAGAGTCTGCTCATAAAGGAAAAGCAATAACTTCACCTATGGTTGGTACTTTCTATTCTGCTCCATCTCCAGATGCTGATGCTTTCGTTGAAGTTGGTAAATCCATTTCTCAAGGTGATGTTGTTTGTATTATTGAAGCAATGAAATTGATGAATGAAATTGAATCTGAATATTCAGGTACAGTTACTGAAATTTGCGTAAAAGACGGTCAACCTGTTGAATACGGGCAAGTTTTAATGTATGTAGAATAGTAGAATTTTGTATGAGGCTGATTATATCAGCCTCTTTTATAAAGATAGATTGGGAAGAAAATAGTTATGTTTAAAAAGGTTTTGATTGCTAATAGAGGTGAAATTGCAGTTCGTGTAATAAGAGCATGTCGTGAGTTAGGGATTCCGACAGTTGCTATATATTCAGAAGCTGATGCTGATTCTTTACATGTAAGATTGGCCACTGATGCATATTGTATTGGACCTGCTCCAAGTAATAAAAGTTATTTGAGCATTCCTGCAATAATGTCAACAGCAATTATGACCGGTGCTGATGCTATTCACCCCGGATACGGATTTATGTCGGAAAGAGCAGATTTTGTTGATATTTGTGACCAACATGGTATCAAATTTATTGGACCAACTGCAGCTGCGATGAGAAAAATGGGTGATAAAGCTACTGCAAGAAAAACTATGGTAGAAAATGATGTTCCTGTGACTCCAGGTACAGGAATTGTTAAAACTGTAGAAGAAGTTCAAACTTTTGCACATAAAGTAGGATATCCAATCATATTAAAAGCGACTGCCGGTGGTGGTGGTAAAGGTATGAGAATTTGTAGAGAAGATGCTGATGTAGAGGTAAACTTAAATCTTTGTCAGTCTGAGGCTCAAAATTTCTTTGGAAACCCTGATGTATATGCAGAAAAATATCTTGAAAATCCACGACATATTGAGGTTCAAATCTTAGCAGACCAATATGGTAATGTAATTCACTTAGGTGAAAGAGATTGTTCTATCCAAAGAAGACACCAAAAATTGTTAGAAGAAGCTCCTTCTCCTGCTATTGATGAAGAAACAAGAAAAGAAATGGGTGCTGCTGCTGTAAGAGCTGCAAAAGCTATCAATTACGAAGGCGCAGGCACTTGTGAATTCTTGCTTGACCATGACGGCAAATGGTATTTCATGGAAATGAATACCAGAGTTCAAGTTGAACACTGTGTAACAGAAATGATTTCTCAAATAGATATCGTAAGAGAACAAATTCTTGTTGCTGCAGGTGAAAAGCTAGGTTATACTCAAGACCAAGTAAAGCTCAGAGGACATGCTATTGAGTGTCGTATTAATGCAGAAGATCCTGAAAAAGATTTCATGCCATGCCCTGGTAAAATTGACGGATATTTTGCTCCGGGAGGGTTTGGTATAAGAGTTGATTCTCATGTTTATCCTGGATATTCAATTCCACCATATTATGATTCAATGATTGGCAAATTGATTTGTTGGGGTGAAACAAGAAACGCTGCAAGACGCAGAATGTATCAAGCGTTAAAAGAATATGTTGTTACAGGTATCAAAACAACAATTCCGTTCCACCAAGAAATTGTTGAAGACGAAGTATTTATCAGTGGAAAATTTAATACAGGATTTATTGAAGATTTCTATAAACGCAAAGGTAAATAGTTATTAATACTATTTATTCAAGAATATAGTGTTTATTTATTTTGCATGTGGGTGTGCAGAGTTATAAACATCTTTCAAATGTTGTGTAGAAATATGAGTGTATATTTGAGTGTTCGAGATACTTGCGTGTCCTAACAGCTCCTGTACTACTCTCAAATCTGCACCATACTCGATTAGCCTTGTTGCAAAGCTATGACGAAACATGTGTGGAGTTACATGTTTAGGTAACTGTATTCTTTCAACAACCTCATTAATTGTATTTCTGATAGTACGGGTTTGAAGTCTATATCCCGTATTATTAATAAATACAGGGCTGTTTTCTTCTGTGTCTATTTTTATACCATTAACTCCGGGGATAAGTGGTCGTGCAGTATTTATATACTGTAATAAGAATTTCTTTGCACGAGAAGAAACCAATACGATTCTTTCTTTTGCGCCTTTACCAAATACTCTAATTTCATTGTTCTCAAGCTCTAAATCCCCAAAATTTAGTCCACTTAATTCTGAAACTCGCATGCCTGTTGCCCATAAAAGCTCTAAAATAGCTTTGTTTCTAAACCCTGCAGGCGTTGTGATTTGTACATTATCTAAAATCTGTTCCATTTCATCGTCAGTTAGGAACTTGGGGAGGGACTTATTTTTTTTAGGTGCAATTAAACTGCTTGCAGGATTATTGTTGATAAGTCGTTCTCTGTACAGATATTTATAGAAGCCTCTAAGTGAAGCAATTTTTCTTAAAACTGTCGTTTTTTTGTATTCAAACCTTTGTATAAAGTGCATGTATTCTCTTAGTTTGTTCAAATCAACATTTAAACAGTCAGAATCTATCCATATTAAAAAACTTATAATATCCGATTTATATGCTTTTATCGTATGTTCAGAGTAATTTCTTTCAAAAGATAAATATGTTGAAAAGTCCTCTACATATTGCTTTTGCTCTTTCTTTAGCCCCATTCTTATAACCTTTTTATCTTGCAATTTACTTGACTATATTATACAATAACTTTAAGTTTGGTGATAGTTATTGAGGTTGGAATATGAATTTAAAAAATATCTCTGTTGGAGTTTTTACACTTTGCTTAATGGCTAATATGTCAGTGGCTGCAGATGTCAAAAAATCTGTTAATTTGTCTGATAAAAAAATCTCTGATATTAATTTGTTGCTTGAAAAAAATGAATATTCAGCAGCAGACAGATTATTGTTAAATGCAGGTAATGATGTTCAGTATAAAGTACTTTCTGCAGTATCATTAACAATGCAAGATAAATTAGATGCAGCACAAGATATTTTAGATAGTATCAAACCTTCTGCGTTAAATGTTGCAGATTATTATTATGCTCAAGGTGCGCTATATCTAAAGCGTATTGATACTTCTGATATGAGATTCCGTAATAAAAACGATGAATTGATTCAATTAGCTATTAACCAATTAGAATATTCTTTAAAAATAAATTCTAATAATGCAAAAGTTTATAATGCTTTGGGCGTAGCACAATTAAAGAAAGATGAATTGTATAAAGCAGAACAAAGTTTCAAAAAGGCAGTAGAGCTTGCTCCAAAATATTCAACTGCATTGGATAACTTGGGAACAATTTATTATATTACCAATGATTTAAACAAGGCTGAACCTTATTTCAAAAAGGCTCAAGCAGCAAATCCTTCTTCAGCTACAGTTTATTATCACTTGGCTCAAGTGGCACTAAAAAAAGAAGATTTGAATAAAGCACTATATTATGCAAATAAATCGTTAAGCCTAAATAATGATTCTACTTATGCTTACAATTTGATAGGTGAAATTTATTCAAAACAAGGTAATCAGGCTGCTGCAATAACAGCGTTCCAAAAATCAATATTAAAAATGCCTGAAAACACAACTCCATATATAAATTTAGCAAAAATTTATGAATCAAGAGGCGATGTTGATTTCGCTATAGAGGGACTTAAAACATGTAATTCAATAAAAGATGATAATGATTCGGTTAAACTTTCATTGGCTGATTTGTTATTATCATCAGGGCAATATGATGATGCAATAAAATACTATTCCTCTGTATCAGATAAACATAAGACAGAAGCTGTAGAAGGTATAACCTCTGCATATTATTCTTTAGCAACAGAAAGTGCTATTAAGACAATGTTTAAGTCTGATAAGCGCTTAGTTGATGCTTTGGCATATATTAACCAAGCTATCAAGGAAAATCCTGATAATTTAGAATTATATGTTACAAAATCAAAACTTGTAAAAATGATGAATAGTCCTGTTGAGTCTAAAGATGTTTTAGTAAAAATTGTTTCAGCACCGAATAAAACTATTGCAGATTTATTGACAAAAGGTGATGCTTATTTAGCTTTGGGACAATATAGAGATGCTCGTAACATTTATGCTCAAGCTGTAAGTTTGGATAAATCTGTAGAAAACAGTTTATATTTAGCTGAATATTTTACTTATAACAAACAATACAGACAGGCTTCTGATTCGTTAAAAATGGTTTTTGATAAAGAACCAAGTAATCAAGACGGTATCAATAATGTTACTTATATAAAAGGTATGCTTGAAAAAGCTAATTTGAATTATAAACATTCTGTTTATTTCAAAAAAGATAAAGATAAATTTTTCCAAAAAGTATATCTAAACAAGGCCTTAAAAGCTGACCCTAACCATATTGATGCAAATTTAGCGTTGGCTAAAATGTTGAAAAAAGAAAAAGATATATATGGTGCAAATAAATGTTATAAAGTAGTTCTTGGTGCTTCTGATAATGAAAAACAGATTAAAAATGTTGCTAGACAATCTCGTCGCTTAGATAAAAAAATAGCAAAATTAGAAGCTAAAAAAGCTAAGAAACAACAATCTGCGAAGAATGATATATATGGTATTCTTCCTGTAAACTATGTAAAATCACATGATTAATATATTTAAAACATTTGAAATATTTTTGCGTGAGCCGTTGAGCATTTTTCGTGACGGTTTGGTGAAGATTGCACATATACAAGATAATATCTTTGCAGGTAAGACCTCTATAAATGTTGATATGTTAAAGAATAAGGCTCAAATTACCGTAGTCAATAATGAAAAGGTGTATAATTTATTGAAACTTGTCACATATAGAGTTCAGAACAAAAATAAAGAATTGGTGAAACGATGAAATACATAACTGCGAATTTTGTAATAAGTGCTGAAAAATTATCTCAATGTCCAAGTTCTCAGTTGGTAGAGTTTCCGTTATTAGGGCGTTCAAATGTTGGTAAATCTTCATTTATTAATGCTTTATGTAATAACAAAAAGCTAGCAAAAACTTCTAACACTCCGGGGAAAACAAGATTAATTAACTATTTTAATTTTTCTGATAAATTTATGATAGCTGATTTACCTGGGTATGGTTATGCAAAAGTTTCAAAAGATGCTCAAGCAAGGTGGCAAAAGAATCTTGAGGAGTATTTGTTAAATCGGGAACAAATTAAATATTTAATCCAGTTGATTGATTCAAGACATGACATTCAGAAAAACGATTATCAAATGAGAGAATGGGTAAATGCTTATGATTTGCCTATTATAACTATTGCCACTAAAATTGATTATGTTCCTAAAAATAAAGTTCTAAATGTTTTATCTAAGATAAAAAAAGAGTTCGGTGGCGAAGTTCTTCCTTTCAGCTCTGTAAATCATAGATATAACGAAGATGTTTTGAAATTTTTATTAGCTGAATAAAAAAATAAAAAATACAATTATAAAACAAAAGGCTCTGGAGTTTTTCCAAAGCCTTTTTATTAGAAAGGAAATTCTATTTGTCTATGATTTTATTTTATTATGCTGTTTGCGCAGGAGTTTGTTGTTGAGGGTTCATTGCTACTTCTTGTGCTGTTTGCGCAGGAGTTTGTTGTTGAGGGTTCATTGCTACTTCTTGTGCTGTT
>USCK01000054.1 GCA_900553205.1 uncultured bacterium
CGTTCACACCACCTATATCAACACCGGCTCTAACATTATAACCTGCATCTCTCAAGTATTGTGCAACTTCTTTTTCAAATGAATTTTTGTATGTACTTTCATCAAATTCTGAGTCTTTTCTCAAATCGAAATTACGTTCGTATTCTTTGATGTATGATATATAATCTCTAAACATACCTTCCGGTAGTTCTGTTGTATCTCTTGATACAAAGTTTATCATTTGTTTTTTCGCACGGGTAATTGCTACATTGAACAAGTTTGGTTTTTGCAAAAATGTTAAACTTTGAGGGAAACTATTATTTGCAATAGCCCAAGATGCAAGGATAATATCTTTTTCATCACCTTGGAAGGTATGAGCAGTACCGATTTCTATTTGGTGTTTGTTTATCATGAAATCTGATAAAACTTTTGCGACAGAAATCTTTAACTGTTCGACTTGAGCTCTGAAAGGTGAAACAATACCTATTGTTATAGGGTGTTCAGGGTCCTCTCTTTCAGAATCGACAATTAATTCGTGCAAACATTTTACAACAGCCTCTATCTCAGGTAAGTTACGAGTTGCATCAAAATCAACTTTACCTTCAGGAACTTCAATTAATCTCAAGGCTTTGATGTCTGTAGAATCTTGTTTCATTATTCTGATTCTGTTGCCATAGAATTCTTTGTTAGAAAAATCAATAATAGGTGGCAAGCTTCTGAAATGTTCATCTAACAGAACAGGTGCTGTAGAATAGTAGTTTGCTATATCAAACATTGAGTTTGTTCTGAATCTCCACATTAACTGGTATCTGTCAGCAATTTCATATTTGCTCATAAAAGATTGTTCTTTTGCTTTTTCCAAGAAAGACAAATGAGGTAATTGCTTATCATCACCCACAATTACAGCCTTCTTGGCACGATATAGAATTGGGAAACAACTTGCAATATCGCATTGAGAAGCTTCATCAATAATTGCAACATCAAACAAACCCGGTTTTAACGGTAGAGAACCTGATACTGCGTAAGTTGTTACGCACCAACAAGGGAATGCTTCCAATAATGGTTTAAAGTCCTCGGCCTCAAGAAGTCTGTTTTGCAAACTCTTTTTGCGTTCAATAAGAGATTTTGAATGTATAAATAATCTTTGTCGTTTAACTTGATCCTTCATCAAGCTTCTTAAGGCACCACGACGTTTGTTGCATAAAATATCAGTAACAAGTTTGCGTTGTTTTTTCTTTAAAGTTCGCATTTGTTGAATTATTACATGAAGATTACCTGTATCTTGGATATCTTTTTCAACATTCTTGGCATTACATACAAGTTCTGCAAGTTCAAGTTCTTCTTTCAGACGTTCAAGATTATCTTTTGATACAAAAAAGTCATCTATCTTTGCGAGCTTTTTAATTTTGTTTACGGCAGTGTAATTGTTCAAGGCTGCTAAAAATCCACTTTTTTCAATGTTTTTGAGCAAGGATTCAATAACATCTCTCAACTCTTTAACATTTTCTTTTGTTAATGCTATATTGATAAATTTAGGAGCACCAATTTCTTTTTTCTTTTCACTGATTTGGACTCCGAGTTCAGACCATTCTTTCTCTTTCTTAATAAGTGTTTCTGCTTTTTTCTCGGCTTCATTTATGGAGTTAAGAAGTTTTTTCATATCAGAAACATCAACGATAATGCTGTCTTCAGAACCTTCATTAAGGTCAACTTTATTAGAAAGTAAATCCTGTAATTGGAAGCTTAATTGTTTTTGATAATTAATTCTTCCTGCTCGAAGTGCTAGATATGGTGCACCAAGTTCATTTAATCTATCGGCAACAACATCAACAGCTTTATCCATTCTTGATGCAACAAGAACAGTTTTACCGTTAGCAATTAAATGAGCAACAAGGTTGACAATAGTTTGAGATTTACCTGTTCCCGGAGGTCCACAAACAGAAACTAATTGGTTAGTTTCAATATTCTCAATAACACTTAATTGAGAATCACTCAATGCAAGTGGTGTAACCGGGAAGAAATCTGACTTTTTCTTTGGTATTTCTGCAGATTTTGCTTGGATATATTCCTCATTAATCAAATTCAAAACAGTTTCTCTATAAACACCACTTGGTTTTTCTGATATTTGCATTAATTCATGCAATACACCAGCCGTTACAGATGGACGTTTTGTAAGAATAATGGCACATTGATTGGTTAATGTAATCTTGTCAATCTTTCCTGAAGATTTTTGTGGTACAGTTTCTTCTTCCTCTTGTATCTCCTCGTCATCTTCTTCTGATTTTGGAGATGATGTGTCTTTAGAAAGATTGTCCTCTGCAATAGTATCTTTGCTGTCAAATTTTACTTCTACATCAGGAATAATGGATTTTAGTGTTGTAATAAATATATCCATTTTTTCTTGAGTTATTGGTAAAGTCGGAACAACATCAAGCAAACCTTCAATTAATTGCTCCATTTCTTCTTCATCATCATTTTTTTGCATTAAAGAGGTTAATGCGCCTGTATTGAGTGACAAAAATTCATCAGTTAACATACAGTTTATATTTATACCATTACGTTCCAGTTTACATGGCATATATAACAGAGGTGTTAAAAATTCGTTTTTCTTTCTGCTTTTTGAATTTCCACCAACTAAGAATAAATACCCATATATAAGATATTTTTCTTTTTGATTCAATTCACTTTGAATCATTAATTCTGTTAGTTTTGTGTCACTACCGTCAAACTTTTGGTATTCAATATTAGATGTAAATAACTTATCATCTTCCTTTAAGAAAATCCACTTGTTATCTTTATCGGATTTTAAGTTTCTGAAAGTAGAACTTTTTACTTCTTCTCTTACGCAATCGTGAAGATAGAGTGAAAGTTTTTTAACAAAACTGTTATTAAAAGCAGAATTAATTGCACGGGTAGCTTCTTGTAGCATAAAATCTTCCTCTTGATTATCAATATTAAAAATTATAGCACATAAGAGTATAAAGGGTAAAGTAAATATGTTTTGAATCTTTTTTACAAAGTAGCAAATTTTATTTTTACGGTGTTTATTTTTAATATAATGAATATAACAAATTATACTCAACCAACACTTTTAGGAATAAATAACAATTATGCTCAAAATAGTATGGCTTTTAGAGGTCATGCAGGGCATGAAATTCTCAAACAGGGCAAAGATGTTTTGCTTTTAAGACATGAAACTGCATTTTTTAGAGAATATAATACCCTCAATAAAAGTGTCAATTATATTAGACAGCATTTTCCTAAAGAAAAAAGTCCTAAAATTATTGTTGGGGCATGTTCAACAGGTGAAGAAGCTCTTTCTTTTAAAATGCTTATGCCAGATAAAACGCCCAAAATTCTAGGGTTTGATATTAGTCCTACTTCCGTAAACGAAGCCAAACACTCTACATATACAATTTCACAGCCAAAGAATACCAAAAGTCGTCAATTTATAGATAATATGGGAATAGATGCTTACAAAGATGAATATTTAGGCTTTGAACCAAACAATGATAAAAAAGTAACTCGTAATCAAAAAAGATTAAAAGAGTTGTTTAATAATACATTTGAAGAAAGACCAACTGACGAAAAGCCTAAGAAAATAAACCTTATAAAAAAAGCATTAGATTTTATAAAATTAAAGTTATCACTTGATATAGATCCTGATTTGAATACAAAAACATTTGTAGTTAAAAATCCAAAAGATACAGGATGTAAATTTGTGCAAGGTGATATTCAACATTTAGATGAAATTGCACCTAAAGGAGAGGCGCATGCCATCTCTTTTAGAAATGCGTTGTATCATATGGTAACAAATGATATTTCTGGTGGTGCATATAGAGAATCCAAACCCAGAGCTGAAGCAAAACCTATTCTTACACAGGTTGCAAAGCAGGTAAATAAAGCTTTAACAAAAGACGGAATATTTATTCTCGGAGAATGTGAAAACTCTCAACTTACTGATACAAAATTGCTTTCAGAGGTGCTCTTAGAAAATGGATTCAAAAAAGCTGTAAAGGATAAAAATGGTTATTGTAACATTTGGACAAAAGTTAGTGAAATTGATTAAATAATTTTTTAAAACATATCAATAATAAATACCCCTGAAATACTGAAAGTATATGTGAATTTTTCGATTTTTAATATATACAATTTATTAAAGATTGTAACATTATTCACTGGAATTAGTTCTAAGGTATTATATTTTATACCCGTTTATGCTATATATTAGCATGTCAGATTGTGAAAATATATGACTACAATCATTAAATAAACGGAGGCAAAAACAATATGTCAGTAGGTCAATTTGTATTTATGTTACACAGTCACTTACCGTACTATAGAAAAGCTGGTATGTGGCCATTTGGGGAAGAAAACCTATATGAATGTATGGCAGAAACATACGTTCCTCTATTAAACGCTATTTCTGAATTATATGATGAGGGTATTAAAGCTAAATTAACCGTTGGCATAACTCCTATTCTGGCAGAACAGTTGAATGATGAGCATCTTCAAAACGGATTTGTAGAATATATAGATTCAAGAATTGCAGCAGTTAGCAAAGACTTGGACAGATATCCTGATCCAAAAGTTGCACATTCTCAACACTTGAAATATTTAGCAAAATATTATTTTGATTTGTGGAATAAATTAAGAGATGATTTCGTAAACAAATACGAAAAGAATCTTATTAAGTACTTCAAAAAATATCAAGATTTAGGTTGTATCGAAATTACAACTTCAGGTGCTACTCATGGTTTCTCTCCATTATTAGCTACTGATAACAACTTGAATGCACAATTCAAAGTTGGTTCTGATACAACAAAAAGATTATTCGGTAAAAAAGCATCAGGTTGCTGGTTACCGGAATGTGCATACAGACAAGGTTATGAGTTTGTTGGCAAAGATGGTAAAAAGCATTGGCGTCCAGCTATTGAAGTTACTTTACAAAATAACGATATCAAATACTTCTTTACTGAATCTCACGTTATCGAAGGTGGTAACTCTATAGGAAACAGACGTGTAATCGGTGTTTACGGTAATATTGAGTATATTCCGTTACCGGAAAGAGAAGCTACAGGATATGACACATATTCAGCATATTGGTTACCAGATGCACAAGTTGCAGTAATGGGAAGAAACGACAGAGCAGGATATCAAGTTTGGTCTGCTGCTGATGGATATCCTGGAGATGGTTGCTTTAGAGAATTCCACAAAAAAGATGATAAATCAGGTATGCACTACTGGAGAATAACATCACCTACAACAGATTTGGGTGACAAAATGCTTTATGACCCGGTATTAGCATTAAATAAAATTAATGAAAATTCAGACCACTATACAACATTGATTTACCACTTGTTGAATGATTACAAAAAATCTCACAATGGTAAAGACGGTCTTGTAATGGTTTCATTTGATACTGAGTTGTTTGGTCACTGGTGGTTTGAAGGTGTTGAATTTATTAAACAAGTTATTAAGAAATTCAATAGCTATTTACCGGAAGTAGAAAGATTAACTGCTGGTGAGTATATAGAAAAATATCCACCATCAGAAGCTATCCAAATCCCTGAAAGTTCTTGGGGACAAGGTGGTCATTTCTATGTATGGCAAAACCACTTAACAGAATGGATGTGGCCAATTATCCATTCTTGCGAAAAACGTATCACAGAAATTGCGTCTAAATATGAAATAATTCCTGAAGATAAACTTTTACATAGAGCATTGAACCAAATGGCAAGAGAAAACTTGTTATTACAAAGTTCAGATTGGCCATTCTTAATCACTACATGGCAAGCAAAAGATTATGCTACAGATAGATTTAGAGAACACGTTGACAGATTTGAAAAAATCTGCGATATGATTGAATCAGGTAATATTGATGAAGCTGCATTGTCAGAAATAGAAAGCATAGATAATTGTTTCCCTGTAATTGATTACAGAGTATATCTTCCAATCGAAGAAGGAGTAATTCCTCAACAAGAGAAAAAACTTGCTCCATTATATGTTGATTAATCTCAATTAATATAAAAGGAAAAGGACTCAATTTTATTGAGTCCTTTTTTTGTAAAATTTTTGCTAGATTCCTTCGTTATCGTTTGTAATTGTATGTGTCAATCATTAGTTAGATAAAATCCTTAAATCAATGTTTTACATTAATATACATTTCATTGAATAGAGGTTATATTTAGGATATCCTTTTTATTGTACTAGTTAATGTGGGAAGTATTATGGGAATTTATGAAAATGAATTCGTTATTGATTTGAGTGAAACAAAAAATACTGCACAACTTGCAACAGAACTTAGTTCAATACTTGAATCAAACGAAACTAAAGGAAAAGAAATCAGTTTAAATTTGGGAGAGTTAGATCTTAAACAATCACAATTATTAAGTATTAAAGCATTAATAGAATCTATTGATTCAACAGTTAGTTCTATAGCTACAAAATCAGAAATGACAGAAGCTTCTGCTGTTAGTTTAGGAATTGCCATCAATTCTAACAAAGCTCGTGAAGTAGAACTACCTTTTCAAGATTCAATTTCAGAACATATAGAAGGCTTAAATGAAACTTTTGTACCAACAGAAGAAACAAATGTTGAAGAAGAAACAGGGGTCGAAGAAGTTGCTTCAGAAACTCAAAATGTTGTTACTGAAATTCCTGAAAAAGCTGAATTGGATGAGTCAAAAATCTTGACAAATCCAGAAGTTCAAGCAGCTTTGGATAAAGTTTTGGGAATCCAACAAGAACTTCATAAAGAAGAATTTGTAAAAACTAATATTGAACTTGTTGAACCAAACAATCCTGATAAAGATTTCGAGGTTACTGAAACTAAAGAAAGAAGTTCAGAAGGCAAATATGTATTGTTAGATACAGAGGGTATTACAGATGATTATGAAGAAAATACCGAAAACACTGCAGAACTTCCTACATTATATCTAACGCAAACATTGCGTTCAGGACAAACAGTTACATACGAAGGAAATATTTTCATAGTAGGTGATACGCACCCCGGAAGTGAAGTAATCGCAAAGGGAGATATTACAGTTTGGGGTATCTTAGGGGGTATTGCACATGCCGGTTCTGACGGTAATGTAAATGCAAAAGTAAGAGCATTAAAACTAAATCCTATTCAATTAAGAATAGCAGGTTTGTATTCAAGAAGAAATGATACGGTAAATGTTCCATATATCCAAAGAACAAATGAGTTTACACCTGAAGAAGCAAGAATAAATAATAAACAAATAGTAGTTTATAAAACATTAAGGAGAGAAGATTAATGACTGGTCGTGTAATAGTTATAACATCAGGTAAAGGTGGGGTAGGTAAAACTACAACAAGTGCCAATATCGGTACTGCACTAGCAAAAGCCGGAAATAAAGTTGTATTAATTGATACAGATATAGGACTTAGAAACCTTGATTTGTTACTTGGTTTGGAAAATAGAATTGTATATACAATAGTTGATGTAGTTGAAGAACGTTGCAAATTAAAACAAGCATTGGTAAAGGATAAAAAGAATCCTAACCTTGCACTTTTAGCAGCTGCTCAAACAAGAGATAAAACTTCTGTATCACAAGAACAGTTAAAAGATATTTGTGAACAGTTGAAAAAGAAATATGATTTCATTCTTGTTGACTGTCCTGCAGGTATTGAACAAGGTTTCCAAAACGCTGTAGCAGGTGCTTCTGAAGCAATCGTTGTAACAACTCCTGAAATGTCTGCAGTCAGAGATGCTGATAGAATTATCGGACTATTAGAAGCTCGAGAAGAAATCGAAAGTTACAAACTTCTTTTAAATAGAGTTCGACCAAACTTAATAGATACAAACGACATGATGAGTGTTGAAGACGTTGTTGAAATCTTATCTTGTGATTTGATTGGTGTAATTCCTGAAGATACTGGAATCATCACTTCTACAAACAAGGGTGAGCCTATAGTAAACGATGAAGATTCAATGGCTGGAAAAGCATACAGAAATGTTGCAAAACGTATAATGGGCGAAGATGTTCCATTCTTAGACCTAAGAGAACCGAAAGGATTTATGGAAAAAGTTAAAAACTTCTTCTCTAATTTGAAAGGAAAGGTGTAGAATGAAAGATCTTTTTGCAAACTTATACAATAAGGTTTTAAGTTTCTTTCATCAAACAGAATCAACAGATGGAGAGGCTTCAAAGAATGTTGCCTGTAATCGTCTAAAACTTGTTTTGATGCAAGATAGAACAAATCTTTCTCCTGCGATTATGGATAGAATGCGTCATGAACTTATTGATTTGTTATCAAAATATTTAGAATTGGATAGAGAACTCCTTGATTTGAATTTTGAACAAGAAGATGAACAAATGGCATTAATGCTTTCTATTCCTGTAATAAGAGCTAAAGATGAAGAAGAAATTCAAGCTATCTTAAAACTTGAAGATGAAGCTTTGACTAAAGAATCTGATGAATACTCAGATTCTGAGGAAGAATGCGAAGAAGAATCTGAAGAGGATAATTCGGAAGAAGGCGAAGAAGTAGAAGGCTCAGAGGAAGAAGGACTTGTGAAAGAATCAGAAGCAGATGATGAAGAAGAAACATCAAAAACTGATAATGATAAAGAATAGAATTTTTCAATAATAACAAAGCATTAAGCCACTGTATTATACAGTGGCTTAATATTTTGTTATTATTTAGCAATTTTAGCTGACAATTATTGTTTATATATATCAAACTTTTATGTGTGAGGTAGATTTATGACAAGTGTAGAATTTAGCAATAATGTAAATTGTGTAAATGAACAAACGAACAAACGAAATATTAAAGGCAGTATAGCTGCAGCTGCAGGAGGAGCAGGAGTAACTCTTGTTTCAGGCATGGCAGGAAAACCCTTTTTAGATAGAATGATTCGCCAATCAAATTCATTAACACAAGATGAAATTAATCTTGTCAATGAAGCAGCCGATAATGTCTGTAAAAATATCTCCAAACTGTCAGATAAAGGTGTTAAAATTAATAATATAACCCCGGAAACATTTGAGGTCAAACACTTAAAACAAGCTTTAGGAAAATGGGCAAAACCTCTAACTAATATGATTCCTATACTTGCAATTGCAGAAGGTAAAAACGCTTGTTTTTCCCCTGTAAACAATTCTGTTATAATAAACAGAAATAAATTACCACTTGCAGTATTCCATGAAATGGGACACGCTCACAACTTTAATAATACAAAATTATGGAAAGCCATACAAAAGTCAAGAAACCCATTAATTGGTATCGGCTTAGCTTTTGCATTCTTGCCGGCATTTACTAAAAAACAAACGGCAGCAGAAGGCGAAGAACTCACAAAAGAACAAAAAAATAAAAATGCAATAAGAAACAGTGCTCCGATTGTAGCCGCCGCAGCTTTTCTTCCAACAATTATGGAAGAAGGAATGGCTACAGTAAAAGGTAATAAATGGGCAAAACAAGTATTGAGTCCCGAACTGTTTAAAAAAGTCGTAAAATTAAATAAATTTGGATTTGCCGGCTATGTAATAACAGCCGTAGGATATGGTTTAGCATCACTTACTGCTAAAGTGATTAAAGACCATTCCGACAGTAAAAAGGCTGCACAAAATATAATGCAAAAATAGCAATTACATATCAAATGGGGATTTGTCTTTGTAGAAATTATAGTTTTTCTTTTTGATTTTATTGTTTTTCTTTTTGACTTTATCAGAAACATTTTTGTATGCGTTATCAAGAGATATTTTTGCAACAGGTTTCTTTGTTAATCTATCATAAAAAGTCAGCCAATAAGAATCATTTACATTATTAACCGAGAATGAGATTTTTCCTGCCATTCTGTCCCCTGGTTTGATTTGAGCAAACATCAGCCTTGTATCGCCAAATACAGTAGGGTTAAAAACTTGTCCCAAATCGTTTACTAATGTTACATCCATACCTGAGAATACGGTTGTTGACATATTAGAAACTGACATTGATAAAGTAATAGTGTTCAAAACTCCAAAAGGGTCTTTTTCATAGATAATATTGGCAATTCTGACGGTTAATCCCGGGAATGTCATTTCTTCTTGTTTTAGTGCAGATTCTTTATATACAGGGAGTGACATTGATGATGAAACCTTAACTCTTATTTCATCACCCGGGGCAATAAGGACATCTTTCCCTTTTCTATATAAAGACATCGCAAGCCCGACAGTACCACCAATCGCAGCTCCACCTGCTACTGTATAACCGTTAGAAAGAACTGCTGCTTCAATCCCTAGAGCGCTCAATGCTGTATAGCCTCCAATAACACCACCTGCAGCTGTGTAACCCAAATCTGTTGCGACAATTTTTCCTGCAGCTTTTAGTGGGTGCATTTTTGTTGACATATTACCTTCTATAGGAATTTGCCTACCGTCAGGAGTTATAAGATAATCAAATTTTAAACTTATATAACCATCTCGTCCAAGTCTTTTGGCTTCTGATGATTGGCAAATCAGACCATGGGCAACGGTACCTTTAGGAATAATAACTCCACCTTCGCCATTTACATCACTTGTTACTTTTGCAAAAAACTCATCACCTTCAAAAGAATAACTGCCGTCTATAACTTGAGATACAGTCATTTTGATAACATCGTGTTTATCTAAAGTCTCAACTTTTCCCGTAAATAACTCACTTTGTTCTTGGCGTTCTTCATCTTTTATAGCGTGACCTTGGAATGTTTCTTCTGCCAAACAAACTGTTTGCGAGCAAAGCATTGCAGCTATTAATAATTTTGTTACATTATTTTTCATATACAATATTATACCTGCCATAAAAAAATCTTTCCACATTTTAATAAAAATTGAGAAAAAGTTATTACGAGTATTACTGTTGGCAATTTGATTTTTATTAAAACATCAAACTG
>USCK01000055.1 GCA_900553205.1 uncultured bacterium
TTTTCTATGTCATACGGTTGTTGTATTACACAACCTTGTTCTGCCCAAAATGCAGATAAATTTAAAATTAAATCTTGAAAATTAAGTCCCATACGAATTACACTTCCAACATTGTATTACATACACTTAATTTAGTATCTCAAAAAAGTTAAAAAAAATCAAATTATTGACAAACTAACTGTATTCTCAATATTATAAGATATGATGTTTTAATACATTTATTATCAAGAAGGGAAGATTTATGACAGAATATGTATTTTTAGACGGAGAGTATATTGAGGCAGACAAAGCGACTATCCCTGGAAGAACCCACGCATTTTTGTATGGTACAGGTGTTTTTGAAGGAATAAGAGCATATTATAATAAAGAAGAAAAACAATTATATGCATTTAGAATGAAAGAACATTACGAACGTTTGTTAAGAAGTTCAAAAGTTATGTGGATGGAAAGTCCTTATACTGTTGAAGAATATGAAAAAATAACCGTTGATTTACTTAGAAAAAATGGATATCATCAAAATGCTTATATTCGTCCGACTCTTTATAAATCTGCAATTAAAGTTGGCCCTTCTCTTAGTGATAATACTGATTCGTTCTTGTTGTTTACAACTCCGTTGAATGATTATTATGATGCTGATAAAGGTTTGAATGTTTGTGTATCAAACTGGAGAAGAAATTCAGATAACGCAATTCCTCCAAGTGTAAAAGTTACAGGTGCTTACGCTAACGCATCTCTTATCAAAACTGATGCTCATGTTTCAGGTTTTGATGATGCAATAGTGCTTAATGAACAAGGCTATGTTTCAGAAGGCTCTGCGATGAACTTATGCTTTGTACAAAACGGCAAACTTATAACAACAAACACAACAGATGATATTCTTGTTGGTGTTACAAGAAATACTGTTCTTGAAATAGCTAGAGATTTGGGTATAGAAACCGTTGAACGAAATGTAAACCGTTCAGAAGTTTATACTTTTGATGAAGTTTTCTGTTGTGGTACTGGTGCTCAAATCATGCCGATAGTTTCTATTGACCACAGAAAAGTCGCAAACGGTGAAAACGGAGAAATTACAAGAAAAATACAAAATCTATATTATGATATTGTTCAAGGTAAGGTAGAAAGATACAAACATTGGTGTACACCTGTTTATTAGACTTTGCTAGATAATGAATAATCTAGAGGAATAAGGTAATCAATAAAATGATAACTTTTTTAGGTAAAACTGTTCAGAATTTTTTTACTTCTCTAAAGTATATTTTGAGAGGGAATATGCGTTTGGAACATGTGATATCACAAGCGGCTTCTATTAGTTATGATTCATTACCAATATCTTTAATAATATCTGTAATAACGGCAGCAGTAATTACTATTCAAGTTTCTAAACAGTTTTTGATGTCAGGTGCAGATACCTATGTTGGTGGTACTCTTGCAGTTGTAATAATTAGAGAAATAGCTCCAGCTTTTGTTGCTTTGTCTATTGGGGCAAGAGCAGGTACTGCAATTTCTGCAGAGATTGCTAATATGCAGGTTACGGAACAAGTTGACGCTATCAAGACATTGAAAGTTGATCCTATCGGGTATTATTTTGCTCCAAGAATAACAGCATCTGCTTTTACAGTTCCAATGGTTGTTATAATTGCAGAACTCGTTGGGATTCTAGGTGGAATGTTTGTTGCATATATGACAATAGGACTTCACCCTAACAGATACATAAATTCTGTGTGGTTGTGGTTAAATACAAGAGATTTTTATATAAGTATATTTAAGGGTTTTTGTTTTGGAATAATAATTGCAACAGTTTGTGCAACTCAAGGGTATGAAACTAAAGGTGGTGCAAAAGATGTTGGAATCTCAACAACGCAAGCTGCAATAAAATCAACAATTTATCTTTTGATTGCTGATTTTATTATTAATTTCTTTTTCTATCTCTAAGATTTTTTATCATCTTCTTTTACAAGATTGGTATTTTTTAAATCTTGAGATTGAGTGTCAAGATTTGTTTTAGTTGTAGCAATATTTCCTGTCAAAGAACTTGTAAGCTCGTTAACCTGATTTTGTACAAAATTTTGAGCCTCACTTGCGAGGGTTGAAGAAACAGCTTGACCTAAAGTTTTTCCTGCAGCCAGACCTGCAGCTATACCACCGACAGCAGAACTACCGGTTGCCGTTCTTACTCCGGCAGCAACACCGTCAGCAACCCCGTTTGCAAGAATAGTTGCAGCATGTCCTGCTCCAATGCCCAAAGTTCCTACAGTTTCAGCAGCCGCTACCCCAGGAGCTGCAGCAGCAGCCGCAGAATCAACAGCAGCATTAGTATAACCGGTGACAGCATCACCTTGTAAGATTCCGACTTGTTGCATCATTTCGTTAGTAATTTCACTAACGCCTTCATTAATCAATTCGGTAGCCTGATTAACAACGACTGTGCCTAAATCTTGCCCTTTGACAACAATATCATTTATACCTTCAGCTAAATGCTCTGATACTTGTTGTTGTACTGCGACAGTATCATTTATTTGCTTGCCGAGGGTTTGTATCATACTACAGTTACTTTGATATTCTTGGATTAACGCATTTACATCGTCACTTCCACCTGTAGAATCTTTTGAATTGTTTTTATCTTGTTTTACAACTACCTCTTTGCCGTCCTTATCTTTTATTACAACCTCACCTGATTTATCATCACGACTTATATTAACACCAAGTTCAGCTAATTTTTGTTCAATTTCTTTATTTCTATCTTGTAGTTTTTGTTGTTCTTCACTAAATGCCGTAGCTTCTTCACCTTGAGTACCGACACTAACTGCAATTTGAGTCAGTTGCTGTGCATAAGTTTCAATATCCATATTACCATTTGTTACCAATTCACTTAACGCTTGCAAATTAGCATTTATCAATTTTTCTTGTAGTACAGATAAAGTCTTAGTACCGTTACCTATATGTGCTGCAGTTGTTGCACTGTCTGCAGAAGCCTGTGCACTATCATTACCTCCAAGTAACATTTTTACAAATTTGGAAGCAGCAGATTTCAATGCACCTTGTACAGATTGTTGAATCAACTGATTAGTAGCATTGATAGCCCCATCTAGACCTTTTCCTTCTATCAAAGATGAGGTAAAAACGGACACCCCTTGTTGGGCTGTTTTATCTACAGACGAAGTATTAGAAGCATTGGTATTACCCGATGTTTCTTTCATTTTCATATCGTATGTTTGATTTCCGGACGTTCCCGAAACTCCAGCCATAGATTTTGCTCTCCGTTGTTTAGTTACATTAAGGCATAGTTATACTATGCTATTAATATAAAAACAACGGAGCCACCTATTATTTCAGTGACCCCGTTTTTTGTAATATTTCTTAATGCTTTTTGTCTTTATTAACCGTCTATAGCGACAGCTTCTTCTTTTTTACGGAACTGCATATCATATAATAGTTTATATTGACCATTTTCAATGTTCAACAATTCTTCATGTGTGCCAAGCTCTACAAGATGTCCTTCATTGATTACTGCAATCTTATCTGCATTTCTGATTGTTGATAATCTGTGAGCGATAACAAAAACAGTTTTGTTTTGCATTAGAGCATCAAGGGCTTTTTGTACTACCGCTTCAGATTTGTTATCCAATGCACTTGTTGCTTCATCAAGGATAACTATAGGGCTTTTACGCACCATAGCTCTTGCAATAGCAACTCTTTGTCCTTGACCTCCAGATAGAGATGTCCCTCTTTCCCCTAATACAGTATCCAAACCATCAGGTAGTGACTCCATAACTTCTTCTAAATGGGCTGATTTTATTGCATCATTGATATCTTGTTCTGTTGCATTAGGGTTTCCAAGAAGAATATTTTCTCTAATAGTTCCAGTAAACAAGAAATTATCCTGAAATACGATTGAAATATGATGTCTTAGCGATTCTAATGTAATATCTCGAATATCCACACCGTCAAACTTGATAGCACCTGATAATACATCATAGAAACGAGGTAACAGGTTTACCAATGTAGATTTACCACCACCTGAATTTCCGACAAGTGCGATTGTTTCACCTTTATTAACATGCATATTAATATTATTCAAAACAGGTCTATCTTTTTCATATTCGAAACATACATTTTCAAAATCTATACTTGAGTGTAAATCTGTCATCACTTGAGCATTTGGTTTATCTATAATTGAAGGTTTAATATCAAATAATTCAAAAACACGACCAAATGAAACAAAAATACCTTGAATACTTGTTAAAGTACCGCCTAAAGTTTTCATTGGTTTATATAATAACAATAATGATGTTACAAATGATGCGAAACTACCAGCTGTCATTTCTCCAGATATAATTAATTGAGTACCATAATGAAGTACGCAAGCAATACCAATTGATGCAATGAAATACATAATAGGTGACATCCAAGCAGAACGCTTAGTTAATGAAATGTTGATATCAAATGATTTGTTAATTTGTTTATTAAATTCTTCTTTTTGATGCTCTTGCAAAGAATATGCAGTCATAACCTTATTACCAGAATAAGTTTCATTAAAATTAGTAGTTATATTTCCACCAACGACCATACCTTTGTTAGAAGTTTCTTTTACTTTTTTACGTATTAAAGCCATTGGTAAGAATGCACAACCTAAAACTAAAACTCCAACAAGTGCAAGTTTCCAAGAGCTAATTAACATAACTGCAATTAAACTACCGGCACCAAATACACTTGTTACGATTGATTTTATTTGCTGTATAAAGTTTCTGGCAGCAGCATCAGGATCCGAAAGATATCTTGTTAAAATAATTCCTGAAGAATTTTCATCAAAGAAACTAGAATCCATTGTTACTAATGAAGAAAACAGTTTTATCTTAACAGAGTTTGTAATTTTTTGGCTTGTCCAATCTGTTAAATAATCATTCAAATATCTCATAACACCTTGGAATATAGCAAAAAGCACAACACCAAAAGGTATTATAGCTGCCAAAGCACCATAAGGAACTACAAATGCATGTCCGAACATATTTAAGACTAAATCTTTACACCCGATTACATAATCCATATAAGGTTTTAGAGCAAATGCAGTAACACCATCTAACAACCCTACAGGAATAGCAACCAAAACACCTAAGAAGATTCTAAACAGAAACGGTTTCACAAAAGGAAATATTCTTCCTAAAAGCCAACTATATCTGAAAGAATTTGCTGCAGTCGTATTATTTAACTTCATTTAAAATCCCCAATCTTATTTTACAATTTTTTCATACGTTTATATAATTATATCGTAAAAATAATTATGGTAAAATCTTTTCGGAGGTCTTTAGAATGAACAATAAAATAGAATACATAACTATAAGAGATGAGTTTTGCAAACAACTTGCACCACAAAACTTGGATACTGAATTAAAAGCATGGGAATTTTATATAAACAGTACTGACGAAAACAAAAACCTATATTTAGAAGCAGAAAACAAATCTCACGAATTATTCCAAAATGAAGAATTGTTCAAAAAGCTATCTGCAATACAAGCTCAAGGACTTTCTGACAAACACCTTGATAAACAATTAAAAGACCTTGTAAAGTGTTTTGATGAGGAATTGAACGCTGGAGAGCTTAAACAACAATTAAGAGAAAAAGAAAACGAAATTGCAGCAAAATACAATGCTTATATTCCATATATTGATAACAAAGAAGTTACAAAAGCTGAAATAAGCAAGATTTTGGAAACAGAAAAGAATACTGAAATCAGAGAAAAAGCTTATAACGCAAAAGTTAAAGGTGGAGATATTATTGCAGAAGATTTAGTTCAGTTAATAAAGCTTAGAAACGAATTTGCAAAGACTCAAGGATACGAAAATTTCTTTGATTATCAATTAAAAGAAGAATATGATGTTGATGCAGATTATCTAACTCATCTTTTACATGAAGTTTATGAAAACGCAAAAGAAATAAATAAAAAACTGCAACAAGAAACTAAAGAAGAATTAGCCCAAGAATATGGAATAAAGACATCAGACTTGAAGGCTTATCACTATGGCTTGTTACTTGATACAAACCCTGCAAAAGAGATTAATGCGAACCTAAAAACAAAAGAACAAGTAGTTGATATTTCTATACAAGCATACAAAAACATGGGATTTGATATCGAAAATATGAACATCACTTTAGATTTGTTCCCTAGAAAAAATAAAAATACTCATGGTTTTTGTTTTGAAATAGAAGCAGGCAAAGATTCAAGAATCCTCGCAAATTTGACGAACAACACTCTTAGTCTTGATACACTTTGTCATGAACTCGGACATTGTGTTTATAACCTCGGAATAGATAAAAATTTGCCTTATCTTGACCAAGGCACAACACCAGCGATGACAGAAGCTGTTGCAATGATGATGGGAGATTTGGCTCAACGAGAAAACATTTTGAAAGATATTGTTCCACAAGAAACTTTGCAAAGATTCAAAAATGACTTAAAAAAATCTGAATCAAGATTTATTAACAGAAGTATTCTAATAATTATTTTTGAAAAAGAAATGTACAAGAATCCAAATCAAAATCCAAGCAGACTATGGCACGATTTGAAATGTTTATACACAGGCAAAAACAAAACCGAGGAGATTAACAACGAATGGGCGACAATTCCTCATTATCTTTCTCACCCTGCGTATTATCAAAACTATTTCAGAGCAAATGTAATAAAAGCTCAAATATACAAACACCTTACAGATAAATTGGGTATGATAACAGAAAATAAATCAACTGCAGAATTTTTAAACAAAAATCTTTTTCAGTACGGCGAAAGCATAGAAGAAAACGATTTGATTGAACAATTCACAGGTAAACAGCTTTCGAGTAATGCCCTATGCGAAAGTTTAAAATAATTATTTTGATATGTTAACTTTTGCAAACAGAATGGACAACAGTGAAAATCTTTCATAGAATAATATTATTATGGAGGAGAGAAATTACACGACAGATGCAATTAATCTCAAATCGTACGATTTGAGTGACGCAGATAAAATAATCCTTATGTATTCAAGGGATAAAGGGCTTATTCGAGGAGTTGCCAAAGGGGTTAAAAAGCCTAAAAGCAAACTCGGGGCAAGAATGGACTCTTTGATTGCAAATACTTTGATGTTTGCAAAGGGTAAGAGTTTAGATAGAATTTGCCAAGCCCAATCAATAAATACATTCAATGAATCTCGTCATGATATTGATAAGTTAATATGTTCTTCATACATATCAGAAGTTGTATCTAACTTTGGGGTAGAAGAAGACCCTTGCTCAAAAGAAGTCTATGATTTGTTATACAAGGCGTTGGATAAAATCTCTCGTTCAAAAACAAAAAAAGATGTACTTATTGCAGTTATCAAATTCCAACTCAAAATGATGTTGATTTCAGGATTTTCTTTGGAATTGGATTCTTGCCTATGTTGCGGCGAAAGAGTTTTGAACAAAGATATGTATTTCTCTCAAGATATGGGTGGAATCATCTGCGAAGAATGTAACCAAACTTTTAAAATTAAGACTAAAATGCACTATAAAATAAGAGATTTCTTAGAAGCTATGCTACAGTTTGATTTTGACTATACTTGCGACTATGACCAAAAAGCAAACGAAAAAGTTTGTACGGTATGTTTTAATCTATTAAAAAATTATATCCAAAGCCACTCTAGCAAGAAATTTAAATCAGATAAAATTTTGCAAGAAATCTTATAACATTATTTGAGTACCCAAGATTATTCTATGCGAGTCTTTGTCAAAGCTGTTTTGTCTAAAGATATAATTTATCATAAACCTTAAACCTTGACCTTTAACATAGTAGTTTAAGCCAACAATATACTCTTTTATATCTTTTCTTGATACATCTAAATTCGGCTGAAATGCATCATATCTTGCAAGGAATTCAAGTTTTGGATTTATTCGATAGTAAACTGTAGTATATAAACCTCTGGCATGATTCTTTGAGAAGCCTAAATTGCCGTTATAGCCGTCTGCATTTGCAAACTCAAAATCTGCACGAAATTTCTTATATTGATATCTGGCATAAGCACCTGCAACATTGTATGTGAAATTATTATGCCCTGAACTTATACCACCTCCAAGTTTCAAATCTCCGTATTTACCGTTTGTTTTTCCTAACGGTTTCAAATTAATCCAACCTGTAAACTCTACTCCCGGAAAGAATTCTCTAAAATATGAATCCGAGCTATAGCCTCCGAAATCGTATTCCACAAGGTCATAATCCCCAATTACTCTTGCACCGAACTTTCTTATGTTACCAAAATTTCTGCTGATTTGAGAATAAGCAATCAATGGGATTTGCCAATCAGGCTTTGAGCCTTCTTCCCCTGAGTGAGTTCTTGAGTTACCTAAAACAAGCCTGTTATGAGGTGTTACTTGATGAGATATAAACAAATCGCCTATCAAAAATTGGAAGAAATCTAAATCTTTACGAGGAGTATATCTTGTTGAAATATTGAAAGAAGTTTTTCCGTCTTTAAAATAGCCTCTGAAATGATTTTCTATATTATTTTGAACATAGTCAGTATGAGTAGCGCCACCTTGAACAATAGATACAGGCAGAGAGCCTTTATAAAAGAACCCTGTATGGAAACTGTCTAAAGGACCTTTTTCAAAATATCTTGTAGTTGTTGCATCTAAAAGATATACAGGGCATTTATGGTTAATACATTCTTCATCAGGGGGCAAGATATTTGCTATTGAATCTTTTAATCTAAATCCATAACTGTCATATTCGGGCTTCGCTTCTTTTATTTTTTCAATTCGTGATTTATGCACTTCAAACGGAGCATCATCAATCATAAAGATATTGTCTTTTTCTATTTCATTAGAATTAGAAAAGGCAAATGATGCAGAAAACACATAAATTAAGACTGTTAATAATATTTTTTTCAAGGTCTTTATTATAGCATATCAGCACTTTATCTCAAAGTGGATTTAAACAAATAAAAAACGACAATTTATTAACACAATCTTGCAATCACTGAATATACTTATATTGGAATTAAGAAATTTATATGGAGAGATTTGTATGAGAGAAAACAAAATTGCATTGTTATACATGGATTTATGTCAAAATGCTTATGAAGAACTTACACTGATAGACAGCCTTCTTTGTGCTATTCAAGAAGCGTGCTTAAACTTAGAAATGAAATCGGAATACTACAACAGCAAAGAACCTTCTACGCTAAAAATCAGCGAAGAACGAAACAGATACATCAATCTGACATCTATTGCTCGTGAAAGAATCAAAAAGATGGAATATCTGAACTCTCAAATGGAGAATAAAGCTATTTTGCTGGCAAGATAGTTAGTTTAAAATAGCTTTATCAAATTTTGATTTATAAAAGTCAATATTCAAATTCAATCGTTTTGCAATATCAAACAATAAAAGTACTAATTCTCTGTCTGATGTTCTGTTCATAGATTCAATTAATTGATTAAACTTAGCAACAACTTTTGAATAAAAAATATTTTGAGATTCTGACAAGTCAGGTTGTATCTCTAATTTTTTAACAGCTTCGAGAAGCTCTAATGTAACATCAGCTTGTTGATATTCCATACTGTAAACTAAACGATTTATGCTTTGAACAATCTTTTTAGCAAAGAATTTATCAGTTTCGGTTTTATCAATCTTTATACCTAAACGTTTAGCTTCAAAATTAATATCAGCAGCTAATTGAAGTATATCCTCATCAATATAACCGTTTGTGTTAACGAATAATTCGTTAAACTCACGACCTAAAGTGTATTGAGCAGATATTTTAAATTCTTCAGGAACATCTAAGCCCAACGCTTGTAAATGAAAGATTGAGTTTTTTCCGTCCTCATATATTTCTTCGTAGTTACGAGCAAACGCTGATAACTTGTCTTTCAACAATATTTGAAGAATTTTTCTTCTTTCTTCAATAAAGATATCTTTAAGAGTGAAGTAATCTTTACCAAAGAATCCGTCAATACCTCTGATGATTTCTGTCAACGGATACATCATAAAGGTTCTGGCAAGTTCTTTTTCTATTGTTTCATATTCATCTGTATAATCTCTCAAGGCACATTGGAAATCCCCACCGGAGAACTGTACCATTGCGAACATTATATCAGAATGCTCCATTGTAATCTTGGACTGAACTTCTACATGCCCAAGAACAAGTTGAGAATCACCGTTTTTGATTTTCTTATACGATTTCTTGGTAATTGTATAACAATATACATCTTCCTCGTCTTCAACTTCTTGGTAAAGTGAAGAAATAGCCCACAAACTTACTATTTGCTTCAAGGTTACAACAGAAGGTTTAACATATTTGTTATAGATTTCTTTTCCGTTACCCATTTCTTTGTAGTTACTTTGAGCATTAGAAAGAATATCTAAATATGGTGTTTCCAAATCTTTTTTCGTAAAGTTTTTGGCAAGCTGAATAACTCTTGCAGCGTATTTCATGATTTGAGTTGTTTCAATACCCGAAATATCAGAGAAGAACCAACCACAGCTTGTGTACATAAGCATTGCATGTCGTTGCATTTCCAACAATTCCATAGCTCTGATTTTTGAAGTATCATCAAGCCCTTCTATAAAATATTTTGTTTGGAAATTTTTAACACTTAATTCTGATCTATCAAGAATAACATCAATATAGTTCATTCTTGCATCTAAGAAATCTTTAAAATACTTCTTGCCAAATTTTTGACACAACGGTATTATTTCATCTCTTAAATAATCCATAGCATCCCTTAAAGGACGACGCCATTTTTGGTTCCACCCGGGGCGCCCACCTGTA
>USCK01000056.1 GCA_900553205.1 uncultured bacterium
AAAAACAGAAACTCCTGCAGTTGCATCAGAACCAAAAACTGCACAAGAAAAATTTGAAGCAGATTTAGCAGCTGATTCTGAATTAGCGAGTGCTGATGGTAGGCAACGTGCACAAATTTTAGACAAAAGAGTTTCTACTATGCAACAACAAGTTGCAAACTTGAAAAAGCCAACAATAGTTATTAAAAAAGGCTTCTTAGGTTTAGGTCATGCTAAAACAAAAGTATTAAAAACTGCAGAAGAAAATACGGCTACAAACAAAGACCAAATTACAGCACTTGAACAAAATATAGATAAGACTAAAAAATTAAAAGCCTATGCTGATGTTGCAACACAAGTAGGAACAATGTTTGCATCAAGTAGTTTTGTAGATGATAAAGGTAACAAGATTGCAGAATACCCACAACATACAGTTGTAAAATATAAAAATGCTAATGGTGAAGAATCATACGCTGCAAAAGTTGAAAACTACAATAAAGAAACTCACAAGTGGGATTCAAGTTATTATGCTTTCGATGTACAACAAATTAGAGACGTCAAAGGGGCAGAAGTAAGATGGCAAGCCGTACCTGATATGAAAAATCCGTTGACAGATGGTCAAGAAGTAAGATAATTAAACAGATAAATAAAATATAATAAAAACATGTCTGCTATATAATAGCAGGCATGTTTTTAAGTTGTTCATGATTATTGTAAGAAACCTTTTTTCTCAGCGATTTTATTCATTTGATTTCTTATACTGTTAATTTCTTTGGTCTTTTTATTAATAGTGTCATTATATGCTTTTCTTTCTTCAAAGAAAGTTAGTATATTCTTAAGCTTATTTACCATTTTTTTTGGTTTTTCTTTTGTATTAAAGAATATATCATCTTGCATATTGTTAAAACTATCTTCATATTTACCTGCTTTATACGATACACTTGTATATAAAGACGGATATATGCGTCCTTGTGTATATAAATGTACATGTAGGTCGCCTTTTAAGCCTTTTGTTTCTTTGGCAAACATTTTTTCTACAGTCTTTAATGTTTCTTTGTGTGGTAGATTTTTAAGAGTATCATTAGTTGAAAATTTAACTCTAGCACCAAATGAAACATTATTAGATTGATTGTTAATCATTTTATACCCTCCTTTTGGGTATAAAACTCATAAATAAATAATTTGTTAGTTTGTATAGTTTTGTTAACAAGGCATATTAGAGATATCGCTGAACAGGTATAAAAAAATACTCCCCAGGTTGTCTTGAGAAACTCGCGTTAAACGGGTCTACGGTTTTTACTTCAAGAATTTCATTCTTTCGTAAAATACCTTCGCCCTCTGCTCGTTTCTCGCTGGGCTCTCACTATTGGTTCTCGCCTCAACCTTGTTCAGTTATATTATTAATATAAACTAAAAAAATACTCCCCAGGTTGGGCTCGAACCAACAACCTACCGGTTAACAGCCGGTTGCTCCACCATTGAGCTACTGAGGAATATTTTCTTAAACTTATTTAATTGTCACTTCCTCAATGGTGGAGCTTGCTCCAATTTTTGAACTTTGCTCACCCTGCTCGCTAAGGAGCTACTGAGGAATATTTTTAAATCTATTTAATTGTCATAAAGACTTTTTATTAAATCTTTCGTCTGAGGGGTTTCCCTCAACCCGTAATATTATAGTAACAAATAAATTTTATTTGTAAAGTATTTATTTTTATATCAACCAAATATTTGACTTGAGCCTATATTTAGGGTATTTTTTTCATAGCTTGAATGCGAATTTTTTTATTCAGGCATGTAGATAGAATTTAAAAAGACAGGGAAGAGAGTATGGATTTTGTTACTTTAACTATTAAATGTTTAAAAATATTATCAGAAATTACAGGTAGTTACGGTTTAGGTATTATTTTATTGACCGTAATTGTAAGAATGGCTATGTGGCCTCTTGGACTTTCTCAACAGCGTTCTATGAGAACTATGCAACTTCTTCAACCTAAAATGAAGGCTATTCAAGAACGTTACAAAAATGATCCTCAAATGATGCAAAAGAAAATGATGGATTTCTACAAAGAACATAAATTTAATCCAATGGCAGGTTGTTTTCCACTTCTTATTCAAATGCCAATATTCATTTTATTGTATTCTTCTTTAATGAGCCCACAATTTATACAAATGGCAGGGCAAGCTCCATTTTTGTTCATCAAAAGTCTTGATTCTACTTTAAAGACAAATGCAGGTATTTCTAATGATGGAATCATGGGGGCTTCAAACTATGCAACATTTATCACAGGAAAAACTGCAACTGTTTATCTAAAGAAAGAAACACTTAACAATATAAAAATTGAAAAACCAAATAAAGCTGTCGTTGTTCAAGGTGAACTTGTTCCAGGTGAACCTATTGATTTTAAAGTAAGCCTAGATAGTCTTGATTTAAAATTCAGTCAATTAGATCAAATTCAAAAAGCTGATATTGATGTAACTAATATGCAAACTAAAGAAACTGAAAAAGTTACATTCATTAGAAAAGATGGCATTTTAACGGCATCTGTACCATCAAAAGCTGTTAAAACAAATCTACACTTTGATGTTCTGGCATTAATCTTGTTATTTGGTTTAACAATGGTTGCAGCTCAAAAAGCTATGATGGCAATGACTAAAAAACAAGATTTGGACCCAAGTCAAGCTGCTATGCAAAAATCAATGAACATGTTTATGCCTATTATGTTATGTGGTACATTCGTATTCATTCCAATTCCTGCAGGGGTTTTATTATACTTAATTTCAAGTAACATTGTTCAAGTTCTACAAACTGTTGTTATCAATAAGCAACTTGAAGCTGAAGACGAAAAGAAAAAAGCTCAGGTATCTGATGATGATATCGCTAATGCTAAACAAATAAAGGCAAAAGACTAATGTTAGTATCAGAATTTGATTATGAACTTCCAGAAGAATTAATTGCTCAATACCCAACAGATAAACGTGATTTTTCTAAAATGTTAGTTATTGATCCAGCTAACCAAACTATTGAGCATGCTCATTTCTTTGATATAGTTAATTATCTAGATGATAATTGTGTTTTAATTCTAAATAACACTAAAGTTATTCCTGCCCGTTTATATGGCACAAAAGATACAGGCGCAAAGATTGAGATATTCTTACTTAAACAAAAAGAAAATAAAAACTGGGAAGTTTTAATCAGACCTTCTAAAAGGGTTAAAATTGGCACTATAATTACTATATCAAAAGATTTACAAGTGGAAGTTATACAAGAACTTGAAGATGCAGGCAAATGGCTTGTAAATCTAAAATATGAAGGTGATTTATATCATATTCTTGATAAAGTTGGTAATGTTCCTTTACCACCGTATATAGAAAGAAAAATGACATCTGATGAGTTAAAAGCTCTTGATTATGACAGATATCAAACTGTTTATGCTCAAAAAGAAGGTTCTGTAGCAGCTCCAACGGCTGGACTACATTTTACTACAGAAATCTTAGATAAATTAAAACAAAAAGGTATAGAAATAGGATATGTAACCCTTAATGTCGGTTTAGGAACTTTCCGTCCTGTAAAATGTGATAATGTTCTTGACCACAAAATGGATTCAGAATCTTATGAAATATCAAAAGAAACGGCAGAGTTAATTAATAGAGCTAAACAAGAAGGTAAAAAAATAGTTGCAGTAGGGACTACGACAGTAAGAACTTTAGAATCTGCATATAAAGAGTTTGGGTGTATAAAAGAATGTAAGTCAGCATCGACTTTGTTTATATATCCACCTTACGAATTCAAAGTTATTGATTCATTAATAACAAACTTTCATTTACCAAAATCAACTTTATTAATGCTTGTTTCAGCTTTAGCAGGCAAAGATTTTATATTTAAAGCTTATAAAACGGCTATTGAAAACAAATATAGATTTTATAGCTATGGAGATTGCATGTTTATAAAAGGTAAAGTATGCAATTAATAAGCAAAAAACATATTTCTGAATTAATAAAACTAGCACTACCGATATTTATGGGAAATATCGGTATAATTCTGGTTAATGCAGGTGACTGTTTTGTGGCTGGTAGATATTCTACAAATGCTCTAGCAGCAGTTTCTATTGCAACTTCTATACATGCAACTGTTTCTATGATTGGAGTTGGACTGTTATTAAGCGTTTCACCTTTATTATCGAACATTAGAGGTGCTGGGAAACAAGCAAAAAAATATTTTTATCCAACATTAAAATTTGCATTCTTAACATCATTTATTCTTTTAGGGTTAGCATTGGCATACATACCTCTTTTGAAATATTTAGGATATGAACCAATGTTATTAAAAGACATAAAGATTTATACATTTATAGTAGCATTTTCATCTTTCGGAATGATTTTACATGTTGCATTAAAAGAATTTTTACAAGCTTATGAAGTTGTCTTTATGCCAAACTTCGTGATGCTTTTATCAGTTATTTTAAATGTTATACTTAATTTTGTATTCACATTTGGACTCTGTGGTTGTCCATCTATGGGGGCGGCCGGTTTAGCACTCGCAACATTGATAGCTAGAACTCTTTGTGGATTCTGTTTGTTAGGCTTTTGTTTATACAAATTTAACTTTGAGAACTTCTCTGATAAAAAATACTATAAGCAAATAATAAAAGTAGGGTTTCCAATATCAGTTGCCATAGTAATAGAATTTTTATCATTTAACTCTATGGCTATTTTAATGGGTCGTATCTCTGGCATATATGCAGCCGCTCAAAATATAATAATGACATTAGCAAATATGTCATTTATGTTTCCTTTAGCGATATCAAATGCTATAGCGGTAAAAGTTGGTTTTGCCAACGGTGCAAAGAATTATGAAGAACTAACTTCTTATATAAAAAATGGTGTGCTTATTACGGTTGGATTTATGTCTATGACAAGTATAATATATGCTACTTGTTCAAAATATTTAGCATCTGTTTTTACACCTGATACTGCTTTAATATCTATTATTATACCTGTTATGTACTTTGTCGCTGCGTTTCAAGTTAGTGACGGGGTACAAGTTGCTTTAGCAGGGGTTTTTAAAGGTTTGAAACGTACAAAAATTGTTATGTACTCAAATCTAATAGCATATTTAATGATAGGGGTATCTTCAGGTTATTACTGCGCACTTCATTCCACAAGACATTTGTTAGCTTTTTGGGCAGCATTTTCTGCATCGTCCTTTTTATTATCTACAATTCTTATAATATCAGTATTAAGAATTTTAAAGAGACTTAAACAAGCTTATTAAATAATAAAAAAGACGGAACACAAAATAGCATTCCGTCCTTAAATGTTTTTTAAGAATTAATTACTTTACTAATTCTTTGAATTTTTTACCAGCTGAGAAAGCAGGAACTGTTTTTGCAGCAATTTTTAATTCTGCACCAGTTTGTGGGTTACGACCAGTTCTAGCAGCTCTCTTACGTGCTTCAAAAGTACCAAAACCAACTAAAGTAACTTTTTTACCTTTAGCAACTGATTTTTCAATAACTTCTAATGTAGCTGATAAAATATCAGAAGCTGCTTTTTGTGATACACCAGATTTCTTAGCAATTTCTTTTACTAATTCTTCTTTGTTCATAATGTTCTCCTTCTTTCTAGTAATAGCTTGCTCAAACATTGTAGTTTAAGCATTTCATTATCCTATTATACACATTATGCGATATATTGCAAGTAATTTATTTATTGAAACATAATAATATCAAGCATGTTAGGGCTATTTCTAGAAAATATATTAACTCTATTTATAAACATCAGGGTTTATTCTTGCAAAATGAGCCCCTGTGTAGAAATAAGCAAGGATTTGGTAAGCATTATATCCCATATCAGCAAGGTTTTTTGCTCCATATTGAGTCATGCCGACACCATGACCTCTGATACCTGTTTCGTCATCATAAGACTTTACGGATTGTAAATAAGGAATATCATTGCCCCAAGCCTGTAATGCAGATTTTGTTTGCCCTCCTGCAGATGCAGAGTACATCGTAGAGATTATTTTGTTGTTGTAGGTCAATACCAATCCTTTAGTTTCTTCTACAGCTTGGTTTGTTGCTGAGGTTTCTGCAAGTACCCCGTTATATACTTGATCCATAGTTGAATCCAGTAAATCAAAACCTTGAGATGCGTGTTTTCCTAAATTGGCTATTGCATAACTCCTAACAGCTATTGCTTGCGCCTTTAGAGCTTCCATATTCCAAGAGGAAGGCATTTCTGCAGGAGTTACCCCTCTTACATAATCTTCAATCCCAACATCATTTATAACTGTCATATTGCCATTATTATTAATAATATGAATTGTTCCTTTGTACCATTTTTGTTTTATACAGATATATGAACTTGAATCTAAAGTGCGAATAGTAATCCTATCTTTTTCGATTCTTGTTTTTTCGCTGTCCTCTGTTCTGATTTCCAAATGGTTGCGTTTTGCTTTTATTTCATAAGTTGTAAGTTTACACAAAGGCATTATTTGTTTGCTTGTGGTTGTATCTACAATTTGCCCTTCTGTAGCCGTTCCAAAATAAACTTTATCATCATCTAAAACTAAACCTACTTTTATTGCATACGCAGGTTGTATCAAAAATAATATAAATAATCCTAACAATATAAACTTCTTCATGATTTACATTATAAAAAGATTTTTAATCACAAAAAAGGATTAATTAGAGGATTTTTCTGGCAAAAGAACTGAAATAACTGCATTATTAATATTAAAGAATTGTTCTGCTGCATTATGCAAATCTTGTATAGAAATTTCATTCAAGATTGTTAAATAATCCTCAACTAATGACAAGTTATTGCATACTGTCATATAATATCCAATAGTTTCACCAATTTCAGATACTGTTTCTGCATTGTATGCGAATCTAGATTCAATTTTTTTCTTAGCCTTTTTGAACTCATCTTCAGTAATATCTTGTTTAATTTTTTCAAGTTCTTCTTTTACCAAAGAAATAGCTTCTTCTTTCTTTTCTGGAATAAAGTTCGCCTGTACAAAGATATTTCCACCATCTTTAAATATGTAATGTTCTGCATCAATCATATTAAATACTGGAGACTGTTTTATTTCAATCAAATTATGATACAATCTAGAACTTGAACCTTCTCCTAAAATAATTGATAACATATCAAGTAAAATATTATTTTTTATGTCAACTGCAGGTGCTCCCAAGTATCCAAACATTAAGAAGGCAGTATTTATACAAGCTGTGTTTTCGATATATTTAGTTTCTTGAGTTGGTATGTCAATTTCATTTTCTTTGTTGATATGCACAGGTCTGTCACCAAAATCAAACAATTTTTCTAATTTTTCTAACACTGTTTGGTTATCAAAATCACCAACAACAATGGTTGTCATATTGTTTGGAGAATAGAAGGTTTTGTAATATTCCATAATCTCCTGTTGAGTTACTTGAGAGATTATTTCCGGAGTACCTATTACATCTCGTTTGTAAGGGTGGTTTGTGTACATAGCCTTATTACAAGCATTATAAACCTTTGTCCAAGGTTGGTCTTTTCTCATTCTGATTTCTTCGATTACGACATGTCGTTCTCGTTTGTCAGTAACAGTTGTATCGTTCATATCAAATGGTGCGCCGATTTCTTCAGGTGGAAGTACAGGGTCTATCATCATATCTGCATGAAGTTCTAATGCTTTATAGAAATCTTGGTTGTTTTCACCTTTTGGTAAAGTTACATAGTAGAAGGTGTAATCCTTCCATGTTGCCGCATTTACTATTGCACCCTTTGCTTCAAGTATTCTGTCAAACTCGCCTGCTTTATGTTTATGCGTACCTTTGAACATCAAGTGTTCTAAAAAGTGAGAGATACCATTGTTCTTATCTGTTTCATTTATAGAGCCGGTTCTAACCCAGGTGCTGATATTTACTAAGCCACCTTCTTTGTGTGCCAGTACAATTTTATGTCCGTTATCTCTTTCATAAATTTCAACTTCTTGTGTTAAAAACGGATATTTTACAGATGTTTTCTTCATATTTTACCTCTCTATCGTGTATTATACCAGAAAAAATCGTTAAGTACACTTATTTACATATTGTACAAAAAGTGGAATAATATAATCTGTTAATACGATTATCAAAGGAGTGTTTTATGGGTTTATTTATAGAAGATGTAAAAGCAAGACAGATATTAGATTCAAGAGGATTCCCTACTATAGAGGTTGATGTAAGGCTATCAAATGGTGCATTAGGCAGAGCTGCAGTTCCATCAGGCGCATCAACAGGAGTTTATGAAGCATTAGAGCTTCGTGATGGTAATCAATTCGATTATATGGGTAAAGGTGTGTCAAAAGCTGTCGATAATGTTAATATCACTATAGCTCCTGAACTAATCGGCGCTAATCCTTCTCACCAACAAGATTTGGACGCATTAATGCTTTCTTTTGATGGAACAGATAACAAATCCAAACTCGGTGCTAATGCAATTTTGGGAGTTTCAATGGCACTCGCAAGAGCTGCGGCTTTAGGTTATAAAATGCCTTTATACAAATATTTAGGTGGTATTGAAGCAAGAGTTATGCCAACTCCGATGATGAATATTTTAAATGGAGGAGTTCATGCAGATAATAAACTTGATTTTCAAGAGTTTATGATAACTCCTGTTGGTGCAAAATCTTTTAAACAAGCTTTGAAAATGGGAACAGAAGTGTTCCATACTCTTAAAAATATTCTAAAAGCCAATAATTTATCTACTTCTGTTGGCGATGAAGGAGGTTTTGCACCTCACATTCTTACCAACGAAGAAGCTATAGAATTAATAATGGACGCAATATCTCAAGCAGGATATACCTTTGATGATATCAAAATATGTTTAGATGTTGCATCTTCTGAATTTTATGAAAATAAAAAATATAATCTCGAAGGTGGAAACAGGCAACTTTCTCGAGAAGAAATGGTAAGTTACTTAGAAGAATTGGTAAATAAATATCCAATTATTTCAATAGAAGACGGTATGGCAGAAGATGATTGGAAAGGCTGGAGTTTGTTGACAAAGACTTTGGGTAACAAGTGTCAGTTAGTCGGAGATGATTTGTTTGTTACAAACACAAAACGTATAAGTGAAGGTATCAGTAAGGGAATTGCTAATTCTGTATTGATAAAACTTAATCAAATCGGAACTTTAACAGAAACTTTGGCAGCCATTGATATGGCTAAAAAGGCCGGTTATACAGCTATTGTTTCTCATAGGTCAGGTGAAACAGAAGATACTTTTATCGCAGATTTGGCTGTTGCAACAAATTGTGGCTTAATAAAAACAGGTTCGCTTTCTCGCAGTGATAGATTGGCAAAATATAATCAGTTGTTAAGAATTGAAGAAGAACTTGGGAATGCTGCAATTTATAACGGCATAAAATCTTACAATATCAAGTAAAGAGTTTACAATTCTGGTTTGACATCAAGATACTTTTATAATATTCTATCTCTGTGGATTATTATCTATAATCTGCAGAGTGTTAGATAGGTTAATCGTTCTAAAAACCAAAAGGTTACGATTCCTTAAAAAGAAAGGATACTAAAATGTACGCAATAGTCGAAACAGGTGGCAAACAATATCAAGTAGAAGAAGGTCGTTACGTTGACGTTGAATTATTAGAAGGTCAAGCAGATTCTTCTGTTGTTTTTGATAAAGTTGTTATGATTGTAAATGGTAAAAAGTCTAAAGTGGGACAGCCTTATGTAGCTAATGCAAAAGCTGAAGGTACAATCGTTAAACATGACAAAGCTAAAAAAGTTATTGTTTACAAACAAAGACCTAAAAAAGGTTACAGAGTAAAACGTGGTCATAGACAAGAATTTACAAGAGTAATGATTAACAAAATCAGAACAACTGCTTCTAAAAAAGCTGCAGCAGAAGCTGAAACTACAGAAGCATAAGTAACAGTATTAGTAAACAACAACTAAAAGGAGAATAAACAATGGCACATAAGAAAGGTATGGGATCTACCCGTAACGGTCGTGATTCGGAAGCTAAACGTTTAGGCGTTAAAAAATTCGGTGGAGAAATGGTTAAAGCCGGAAATATCATAATTAGACAACGTGGAACAAAAGTTCACCCTGGTAACAATGTAGGTATTGGTTCAGATGATACTTTATTTGCATTGATTGATGGTCAAGTTAAATTTGAGCCACACAGACGTGACAAAAAACAAGTTAGTGTTTACGCTGTATAATTAGATTAGATACAAAGTTAAAAAGAAGGACTTTGATAAAAGGGTTCTTCTTTTTTTTTTACTTGTTGTTATTTCTTTTTCTTTTTAGTCATCTTGAGCGTAGCGAAAGAGCTCTAGCAAAGCTTGCCAGAGATTCTTCGAGGACTTTGTACCCAAAGATTGACACTATAATGAACAGAATGGTTTGGTGGTGATGTTTTGTAGAATTAATTTCAATGAGGCTCAATAAACCAAACCGAACTTTCAACGTAACCTATCTACGTACGTAGTACAATAAAAAACCACTATAGGATAGTGGTTAAAAAATTATTATAGGGAATAAAATTATAGGGAAAAA
>USCK01000057.1 GCA_900553205.1 uncultured bacterium
ATCTGAGAAAATATTTTCATATTTATATAATGCTTATAAAAATATTTTTTGTTAGTTCTGCATAAAAGTTTATTTATTATTTAAGTTTATGGGCAAAACAAATTCTTACAAATTAACCCATTACCTTAAGTGGTTGTATTCTACTTATATCATGTGCAATTTCGCGTCTTGCAATTCTTAGTTCATAATCTTCTTGATAACGCAAAAATAACCTTATTGGTCGTTGATATAAATATGTCCTTACCTATTTCACCTTAAGAAGCTATTACAAGGTTTATCAGAGCTTCTTCAAGTAAAAGCTCTTAATTTATATTTCTAAACTGATTTCATTTTATTCTTCCTTTTAGCTGCTAAGTTTGGAGCAAAAACAAGAGAGTTAGGTGTCATTCTTTTTAGTCTTGGTATATCCATTTTGGGATTTACTCCTTGTATGCACCCGCCGACATATTTTAGTTCGCCAAAATCTTCGACTTCACTATCCAAGAAGGAAGTACTACCTTCAATCCTTTGCAAATGATTTAGAGATTTTATTTTTGTATGATTAAAATATATTGAGTCACCAACACTTCTCAAATCGCCCAAATCCTTCACTTCCGAATCCAAAAGTCTAACACTGCCTCCTATTCGTTTTATTTTACCTAATGATGTAATTTTAGAATTACAAAAAATAGTCGTACCACCAATTCGCTCTAAATTGCCTAATGATTTGATTTGAGAATATGAAAAATCTGCTACTCCACCTATACATTTAAGATTTCCTAAGCTTTTCACTTTTGATTCGCAAAAGTTTGCTTCCCCACCTATACTTTCAACATTATATAAAGATGTTAAATTGCTATCTCCAAAGAATGCATCACCTTTTATTTGTTTAACATCTTTAAAAAGTTTGTTTTCATCAATACCTAAATCATTAAATGTAATACGACTAGAGAGGTTGTCTGGTGTTTCTATAAAGTAACCTGGTTGCCTATAACTCTCAATAGTTAATTCTTTAGGTTTAACATTTTGAGTTTCAGAAGATTTAATAAACCTTGCGAATATGTTTTTTATTTTTGAAAAAACTCCATTTGAAGATTTGGGCTTTTTATCATTTTCTATATAACCTAAATATTTAAAAATTGCTTCTGAATCATTATTTTTTATCGCTTCTTTCAAATCTTTTTTAGCAGTTTCTATTCCTTTGGTAACAATTTTCAGTTTTTCTAATTCTGTTTTTGCTGTTGCCCCAAGTGGCTTACTTTTTATATGATTTAAAACAATATCAGAATATTTATATGGAATATTTCCATCGTTCTTTTCACCTTGAATTTCCCGAACAGTATCACCAATAAATCTTATACCTATTTTGGGTTGTTCATTTTCAATATAAATATGAAAATCCCCATCTCTTAAATATTGCTCAGCTTTATTATTATGCGTACACCACGTGTAATTAGAAAGCACTTTTAGAGCTTCAACATTTTCTTTAAACTTTTCTGGTTTATTTATTTTAGATGGAATTATAACCCATTCACCTTTTTTCTCACTAAACTTATCTTTTAAATATACTTCCCTCAATTCTTTACTATATGTTTTATTGAGATTTATCTTTTCCCCATTTTTAACTCTGTCCATAACATTTGCTAAAACAGTTTTGTTGAGACGTGGAGGTAAAATGTCATTTGTTCTCTCTAAAGGTTGAGTAATTGCAGACATGATAAGTAATCTTTCTGTGTCTTTAAACTCATTTTTAGGATTATTCAAATAAAGTTTCCAGTCATCTAATATCAAACGCCTATCTTCAGTAGCAGAAGAATCTCTACCTTCATAAACCTTTGTCATAATAGGTTCAAGCTTTTTCTTTGCCCAAGCTTGCAAATGGTCATTTGTTTTAAACTTTTCTATTGGTGCTTTGAACTTATCAATACAAGCTCTATCAATCCCTACAAAATCGCTCTTTTTCATCGCACCAAAAGTAACAGTATCATAAGACTGATTTTGGAAGGTATATCGTGATTTTTTATTTATATTTGGTTGCTGATACAATATTGGTTGATAAACTTGCATCTGAGAAAATATTTTCATATTTATATAATGCTTATAAAAATATTTTTTGTTAGGTTGACAGAAAACTTAAATTCTTAATGTATATTAATACAAGAATGAGAAAGGGTAGAGATTGGCTTTGTGTTTGAAATAGAGGCTAATTTATAGAATTGACAAAAAATACTCCAAATTATACTTTCTGTGTCCCAAAATGTACTTTAAAATTCTGAGGCTAGATTTATCATATGCCTGTAAACTAGATATAATCGGCGTTTTAACGATTTATTCCAAAATATAACAAAGTATAATTTAGTCAGGGTGGAACTAAAGGAGGAACCTAGTTCCCCCTTAAATTTCAAAACATCGCAATTTCAAGAACCAAATTAAAGTCAATAAAATGTAATTTTGAAATATTTTTAGAGGTTTTGAGGCATATTTTTAAAGATTTTTAGCAAAAATTTATCTGAAAATTTGGGAATTTCGGTAAAAAATTTAACAACAGTCAAGAAAAAAGATAATTAAATTTTAATCAATTATCTTTTTCGGTTTTTCCATTCTATCTACATAAGCCTTAAAATATGAATTTAAAATTGTTTGACTGAGATTTTCATCTTGTGAAAATCTATCTAGTAAATTTTGTTTAACATCTTCATTGGTAGAATATACAATTTCTTTTTTTACAATATCATCTACAAATAATTTATAAGTGAGAATTAAAATATCATCAACGATAGCATTTGGATATTTTTGTCGTATAAACTCTCCGACGGCAACAATATATAAGCTCTAATGCTTCATCTGAATAAGTTTCTTTGATATTTGTTCCTGTTTTAATTTTATGAATTCGTCTTACTGGACTTTTTACTATGTAATCCTCGTCTTCAAGCCAAGCAAAAAAACTTGATAAAATTCTTCTTATATTATCAATTGTAACTCTACTAGAAGAATGTTCTTCTTGATGTTTTGTTAAGTATTTGCGCAAATCATCTGTTACAATGTTTTTAACTTCTTTATTTATACTATTGAGATTTACAAAAGGGGCTAATTTCCATATTTATGATAGAATTAGAGTGTTAAAATAGGTGTTTTATCTAACGAGGGTTAATATGGCAGAGAAGAATAGTGCAAATATCGGTTTTGAAGAACAGTTATGGAAGGCAGCTTGTGTATTATGGGGACATATTCCTGCTGCAGAATATCGAAAAGTTATTGTAGGTTTAATCTTTCTAAGATATATATCAAGCGTTTTTGATAAAAAGTATCAACAACTTGTAGCAGAAGGCGACGGCTTTGAAAACGATAAAGATGAATATACTGCTGAAAACATCTTCTTTGTGCCGAAAGAAGCTCGTTGGACAAAAATTTCAGAAAACGCACATACTCCTGAAATCGGAAAAATTATTGATGAAGCTATGCTTGCGATTGAAAGAGAAAATAAGTCTTTAAAGGGTGTTTTGCCTAAAAACTATGGTTCACCAGATTTGGATAAAAGAGTTTTGGGCGAAGTTGTTGACTTATTTACAAATAATATCAAAATGGACGATACAAAAGAAAGTAAGGATTTGTTGGGTAGAACTTATGAATACTGTATTGCACAATTTGCTGCCTATGAAGGTACAAAGGGCGGAGAATTTTATACTCCACAAAGTATCGTAAAAACTCTTGTTGAAATCCTTAAACCATTTGAAAATTGTAGAGTTTATGACCCTTGTTGTGGTTCTGGTGGTATGTTTGTTCAATCTGTAAAATTTTTACAAGCACACAGTGGAAATCGTGATAAAATTTCGGTTTATGGTCAAGAATCAAATGCTGATACTTGGAAAATGGCAAAAATGAATATGGCAATTCGTGGTATTGATGCAGATTTTGGACCATCACAAGCTGATACGTTTTTTAATGATTTGCACCCGACATTGAAAGCAGATTTTATTATGGCAAACCCTCCATTTAATCTTTCAAATTGGGGGCAAGATAAACTTCAAGATGATGTACGTTGGAAATATGGAGTCCCACCTGCCGGGAATGCCAACTTTGCGTGGATACAACACATGATTCATCACCTTGCACCGAACGGTAAAATTGGTTTGGTGCTTGCTAATGGTGCATTGTCCAGTCAAACAAGCGGTGAAGGTGAAATTAGAAAAAGAATTATTGAAGATGATTTGATTGAAGGTATTGTTGCATTACCAACTCAATTATTTTATAGTGTAACAATTCCTGTAACTTTGTGGTTTATCTCAAAAAATAAAAAACAAAAAGGTAAAACCTTGTTTATTGATGCTCGTAAAATGGGCTATATGGTAGATAGAAAGCATAGAGATTTTACAGAAGAAGATATTAAAAAACTTTCTGATACTTTTACTAAATTCCAAGAAGGAACACTGGAAGATGTAAAAGGATTCTGTGCCGTAACATCAACTGAAGATATTGCAAAACAAGATTATATCCTAACTCCGGGGCGTTATGTCGGAATTGAAGAACCAGAAGACGATGGCGAACCTTTTGAAGATAAGATGAAACGATTAACTTCCGAACTTTCTAAAATGTTCACTAAATCTAACGAATTGCAAGACGAAATCAAAAAGAACTTAGCAGCGATTGGATTTGAAGTGAAGTAGGAGAAAAAATACAATGACAGATTTATCAAAAGGACAAATTGTAATATACGAAAATAATGGTAATAGTAATCTTGAAGTTATTCAAGAAGATAATACTTTATGGTTGAGTGCTGAAAAAATAGCAAAACTTTTCGGGAAAGATAGAACAACTATACAAAGGCATATTGCCAAAATCTACCAAGAACAAGAATTGGAAGAAAATTCAACTTGTGCATTTTTTGCACAGGTTCAAAAAGAAGGTCCAAGGCAGGTTTCAAGAAATATTTCTTATTATAATTTAGATGTAATTCTCGCAGTTGGTTATAGAGTTACGTCCAAAACTGCTACTGAGTTTCGTAAATGGGCAACAAAAATCTTGCATAAATATATACTGGAAGGTTATGCAATAAACGAAGATAAACTCAAACTTGAACAAGAAAAAGTTAAAACTTTGCAAAATACAATTAGTTTACTTTCAAGAAGCTTAACTAATCAGGTTGAGAATATGGAAGATGCAAGACAAGTTGCACAACTTCTTGATAACTTTGCACATGGGCTTGATTTGTTGGATAATTTTGACCATAAAACTTTGGATTCTAAAGGGCAGACAAAAAGAGAAGCTGTAAGAGTAACAGAAGAAGAATTTTTGCAAGTTATTGATAAAATGAAATCAGAATTTGCGAGTGATGTATTCGCAAATCCAAAAGACGGTAGTTTTGCAAGTTCTGTTAATCAGATTTATCAAACATTTGATGGGCAAGAACTTTATCCTACATTAGAAGAAAAAGCTGCAATGCTATTATATTTGATAACTAAAAATCATTCTTTTTCAGACGGTAATAAACGTATTGCGGCAAGTTGTTTCTTGTATTTTATGGATAGAAACGGAATTTTGTATAAAAACGGAACTCCGATTATAGATAACGCAACCTTGTTTTCTATGACATTACTAATCGCTGAAAGTAACCCAGTAGAGATGGAAACAATAAAAGATGTTGTGGTTAGTGTGTTGAATGGGGGTAAATAGATGAATAATTTTATAGTAATTGCCAATAATTATATAGGATATTTGCAAAAATTTCCTTTAAATAGACAGTACCAAATTGCAATAAAAACATTATCTGAATTTGTTAAATCTTTGAGAGGATTACCAAATCAAAAACCAGCAAAAGAAGAATTAAAAATTACTATTGATGTTATTAAAGAAATAACGAAACTTTCTGCTAAAACAGAAGACCAAAAACAATTTATTGATATTTCATGCGAATTGGTAAAAGTTTTTATAGATAAGGAAGGAAAATAAAGAATGCATTTTGATATTGCAAATTTAGTTCTTAATATTGGACAATCGAATCCCAAAGATTGGGTTGATGTTTTTTCTGCATTATTAACTCCTACTGTTGCAATTTTTGCAGGAATTATTGCATATCAACAATGGCAAACACAAGAAAAACAAAGAAAACAAGATTTATTTGAAATGAGATATGATAATTTATTTAAGGTTATTTTAGAAAATACAAATAGATATGACATGTATAAAAAAGAAAAATTTGAAAATCTTAATTTTGAAGAAAAACAAAAATTGGATGATGAATTTAGATTAAAATTACACAAATATAAGTTTTTGATTACAAAAGAAGATTTTGAAAAATTAATAACTTTATATAACAATATCTGTTCATCATTAATAAAAGAAGAGCAAACTATGAAAGAACAAAATAAAATTGATATAATGAACACATTAAATAAGATGAAAAACTTTTTTGATGAAATGGAAGAAATTTTAGACAAATATTTAAGAATTGAGCAAGAACCAATATTTTACAAATTAAAAAGATTCTTTAATATGCATAAAAATTTTAATAAAAAATCGGAGAATAACGATGCCATCTAATATTAGATTAAAAAATTTATTAAAAAATGCTATTGAAGAATTTTATTCCAATGATAATGAATTAATTGTAGTAAAAGGAATGGAGCAGGCTTGTGTATTTAGAATTGGTCTTTATCTGTATAATTTAATGCAACGAGATAATAAATTATCTCAATTTGATTTAGATTGTGAATATAACAAAAGTAATAAAGGTACAAAAATATTAGATGATGTAAAAGTTAGACCAGACCTAATTATACATAAAAGAAACTTAAATAATGATATTCCAAATCAAAAAAATACTTTAGTTGTTGAATTTAAAGGGTGGTGGAATAAGAATCTAAATGATATAAACAAATTAAAAAAATTTACTGATGAAAGATATAATTATTTATATCCATTAGCTGTTTGGGTAAAATTAGGAAAAACTTCTAATGAAACTATATTTAGATATTTCAAAAACGGACAGGAGGTAGAAGAAAATGACCTCTGATTGGAAAGAATGTACATTAGAACAAATATCAACAATTTTGGGAGATGGTTTACATGGAACTCCTAAATATTCAATTAATGGCAAATATGCTTTTATTAATGGAAATAATTTGTCTAATGGAAAAATAATTATTAAATCAGATACAAAGCGAGTGGATAAATGTGAATATGAAAAATATAAGAAGGACCTAAATAATAGAACATTATTAGTTTCTATAAATGGCACATTGGGAAACATAGCAGAATATAATGAAGAAAAAATTATATTAGGGAAAAGTGCTTGTTATTTTAATGTTAAAGAGAATATTGATAAATATTTTATTAAATATATTTTATTGTCAAAAACATTTCAAGATTATCTAAATAATCAAGCAACAGGTACAACTATAAAAAATATCTCATTGAAACAGATGAGAGAGTATAATTTCTTATTGCCACCACTTGAAACACAACAAAAAATAGCAAAGGTTTTGAGTGCGATTGATGATAAAATTGAATTGAATAATTCGATAAATAATAATTTAGAACAACAAGCACAAGCAATTTTCAAATTTTGGTTTATTGACAATGAATATGAAATAGAAAAAGAAACAACTATTGGTGAAATTTGTAAATGCGAATTAGGGGGAACACCTAGTAGAAATAAGAAAGAATATTGGAAAGGTTCTATTGCATGGATTAATTCAGGAGCAGTTAATAATTATCGCATAACAAAAGCTACTGAATATATTACCGAGTTAGGTTTATCAAAATCTGCGACAAAATTATTACCAAAGAAAACTACCGTATTAGCCATTACAGGTGCAACTTTAGGGCAAATTAGTTTGTTGGAAATTGATTCTTGTACAAATCAATCAGTAGTTGGAATCTTAGAAAACGAACAGGTTCCTTATGAATTTATTTATCCATATATTTGTCATAATATTCATGAGTTATTATCTCATCAAACTGGTGGTGCTCAGCAACACATTAATAAGCAAAATATTGAACAGTTAGCAATTTCTTTTCCAAAACTTGATATTATGCGTAAATATAAAAACTTAGTTAATCCAATTTATAGCGAAATTACAAATAACTGTTTTGAAAATGAAACTCTAACTCAACTACGTGATACACTTTTACTAAAGTTAATGAATGGTGAAATTGATGTGTCTAAAGTTGATATTGACGATATTTTAGAAAATCAGTCCGCTGATAAATTATTGTTTAGCTAAAGATAAAGAGGTAAAATATGTTTGATTTTTTCAAGAAAAAAATAAACAAAAATTTAATAGAAAATTCAAGTTCTGATGATAAAGAATGCATTACCGAATTAATGTATCCTATTGATAGACCTAATCCTACGCAATTTTTTGTTGATGTAAGAACTCTCGTTGGTTGTTGGTTACAAGAGGAAATGAAGAAATCAAATGGGGCTCATTGGTTAAAAACAATATTAACCTATCCATGTTTTGAGCATTTGTCAATAGCATACAAAAATCAGATTTTCTGTATATTAATTGAAATAATTAATGAACATACACAAAAATCATATTTGCCTCAACAATATAAAGACAATTTAATAAATGAATGTAATAAAAATAACTTGGTGCCTTGCATTTATAAGGTTTATGTAAATGATCCACTTAATCCAGCATATAATACTTTAAAACCTGTTACTACAGGTTGGAATTTATTTCATGCAGTTACAAATAAACAAATTGATATCGAGAGTATTGTTTCAGATTTACCAATTGTAATGTCCGAATGGGAATTACATGATTTTGCTATACAAGTTGTTAGAGATTATATTGTTAAACAATTGCATCTGCCGATATTATCTTATCAGAATATAATAGGCATAGATCCTCAACTATGGTTTGAAGATGAAAACAAAAACAAAAAATTTGTAATTGTAAGATATACAATATACCCTGATAATAGAGCAAAGCAACCAGATAATATTCAATCAATTAAAAATAGTTGTAAAGACTATCAAGGATATTTTGCGAGTGTAGCCTTTCATGGAAGTCAAATTCCTGATACATTATATAGAGGTGATGAAACCTATATTGTATTCAATGGAATTGAGAAAATTTAAGAGGTAAAGATGCAAACACAATATACAGAAGCTGCTTATGAAAATTCAGTAATAGAATTATTCCAACATTTGGGTTATACGCATGTGTATGGTCCTGATATTGAAAATCGTGATTTTTATTCTCCTTTGTATTTAGATATTTTAGAAGATTCAATTTTTCGTATCAATCCCAATGCTCCAAAACCTGCTATTCAAGAAGCGTTATTTAAAATCAAAAATTTTGACAATGGCGAATTGTTACAACAAAATAAAATATTTATGGATTATCTACAAAATGGGGTAACTGTAAAATATTTAGAAAATGGCGAACAACGTTCAACTATTGTTTATTTAGTCGATTACAAAAATGTTGATAATAATTCTTTTATTGTTGCTAATCAATGGACTTTTGTTGAAAACTCTGAAAAAAGACCTGATGTACTGTTATTTATTAATGGTTTACCGCTCGTTCTTTTTGAGCTTAAATCCCCATCAAGAGAAGAAACTGATTCATCTCAGGCATATAGACAAATAAGAAACTATATGAAAGAAATTCCATCAATGTTTATCTACAACGCAATTTGCGTTATGTCAGATTTATTGATTTCAAAAGCAGGAACAATTACATCGGACGAAACTCGTTATATGGAATGGAAAACAAAAGACGGCAATTATGAAAACAATCAATATGCACAATTTGATACGTTTGTAGAAGGCATTTTTCAAAAAGAAAGATTTTTAGACATATTAAAAAACTTTATTTGTTTCAACAACGATGGACCAAATACCTTCAAAATCCTTGCAGGATATCATCAATATTTTGCAGTTAAAAAAGCTATTGAATCAACAAAACACGCAACACAAACTGACGGTAAAGGTGGTGTGTTTTGGCACACGCAAGGTAGTGGCAAATCTTTGTCAATGGTATTTTACGCACACCTTTTGCAAGAGGCTTTCAATAGTCCAACCGTTGTTGTTATAACAGATAGAAATGATTTAGACAACCAGTTATATTCTCAGTTTTCAAAGTGTCAGGAATTTTTGCGACAAACTCCAATTCAAGCACAATCAAGAGAGCATCTAAAAGAACTTCTTGATGGTAGAGAGGCAAACGGTATAATTTTTACCACAATGCAAAAATTTGAAGAATCAGATGAGCCTTTATCTACCAGACGAAACATTGTAGTTATGGCAGACGAGGCTCACCGAGGACAATATGGGCTAACAGAAAAAGTCGACTCTAAAACAGGTAAAATCAAAACAGGTACGGCTCGAGTTATAAGAGATAGTTTGCCAAATGCAACATATATCGGTTTTACAGGAACTCCGATTTC
>USCK01000058.1 GCA_900553205.1 uncultured bacterium
GGCCGCTCCACCAACCTTATCCGAACCATGTCAATCAACGTGCACACAACAAATATACCAATCGTACAACCAAACATATGCAATACAAAATAGTTGCTATTATACATATCCGCATTATGCAACAGATCCCTCCACAGCCATTGCCTCATCATATCACTATTCGCATGAATCATCAAAACACCAAATGTCGATGCAGTCACTGTATTGATCCCACTGCCGTAACCTATCTTAAGATTCTTGAACCATATAAATGCAAACACTGCCGGGTCCAACATTCCTATCAGATAAATGATACAAAACCAGGAAACATAGTTAAATATGATTGACATCTTTGGAACTGACGGAATAATTGTATAAATCAAAAAACCAATTCCCAACAATCTCGTATACTGCTTTTGACACAGTACGCATAGTTTTCCACTCCCCTATTCTCAATCACTAAACTGTAGTAATTCATTGACACTTACTATATTGTTTACGACCAAGGAATTAAGTAACGTATCAATGTTTACAGTATTGCTATCAATTAGTTTTAGCACATTTTCATAAAAAGCGCTATTCTTTGGCATTGGCAATTTAAGTTCTTGTATCGTTGCATCCAAAACAGTCTCGCTATTAAGAATCGAAAGTATTGAATGTAAAAAAATCTTTTTAATATTCATATTTTTCATTTCCATATTTATGTTCTTAACACCTACAGCATTTAACACACCTTTAATATCTCGTCCTTGCTTAATTACTGTAGCAATATTTTCATCTATTAATTTCTTTGTTCCAGTCTGTATATCAACAACTTCATCTCCTACATCCGGACAAAAAATTGGTTTCTTTTGTTGTACAGCATACTCATAATTATGCATTGTACCGCCTTTTGCATCACATTCATATATCACAACTGCTTTTGACATTCCTACAATAAGTCTATTCCTGTTAACAAACCTGAATTTTTCAGCCTTTGTACCTACAGGATATTCAGACATTAATATACCCCCACTTGAAAGAATCCTATCCGCTAAAGTCTTATTTTCCTTCGGATAAACCATATCAAGTCCATGTGCTAAAACTGCTACAGTCTTCCCTCCTGAAGAAATACATGATTGATGAGATAACTTATCTACACCACAGGCCAAACCTGAAATAATAGAACAATTATTATTAACCCATTGCGGAACAAGATAATTTACAGCATTATATGAAAATTTTGTAGGTTTTCTGGTTCCGACACAAGCAATAGCGTGTTCTGATATCTCAGAAAATTCTGCCCCTTTATAATAAATAATCGCTGGTGGGTTATCTGTTTTTTTTAATTCTTTGGGATAGTTCTTGTCGGTATAAAAAGTTACCTTTATATTAAATTCTTTGTTTTTTTCTAATATCGTATCGGCCTTTAAAAGAACTTCATCTACCTTATTCTTATCTGAAAAATATTCCTTATACGCCATAAATTCAAGGCGCTCTTCAAATACCGAGCTATCAGTGAACATCTTTTCTATATCAGAAGAATAGCTTTGCAGAAGGAATATTAAATTGTTATTCTTAATGCCCAGTTCACTTAGTGCTATAACATATCGTATCATTTTTCATCATCCTTAATATTATGAATGGAATATATTATACAAATCAGTCACTTCCTGCTTTGCATTACCATTAATTTGATAATTTTCAAGTGGCTGATGCGTTTCTAATTCATATCTATAGCCCGGTCTGAATACATCACCAATAATTGTATAGTCACGTCTTTGAAAATCACTCATAAAAATACCAATAGATACAAATATAATTTTATTTGCTCCTAATTCTTCAAGTAAATTTCTTACTGCGTTAAACGAATTACCATGTGTCATATAATCATCAAATATACATACATTAAATCGTCCTTCTCTTCTTAATGTTTCAATTCTCTTTTTATAATCAGAATTAATTATAAGTGTTCCAAATTCATCCGTTGCGCCAAGATTAATTCTTTCCTGCCGTTCTCTGCCGCCATTATGATTCTGATTCTTAGGTGTATGCCTTATAAGAAGATTTCTTTCTGCTTTTGTTACATCTGCTTTATAGTGTTTGGGTAACTGTTTTCCCTTTAACAATCTTACCTGTGTCATAAAATCATAAACATACTCATTAATTTCACAATTAGATGACGGTAACATACCAAAAAGTTCTACATCGTCAAAATCTATGTTACTTGTCATTCCTGCAAGGAAATGATACAACAAAATGGTTCTATAATTTCGACTTTTATTCTCTTTTAATAATAGCTGAAAATTTAACACCATCTGTTTTTCTTCTTCTGTATCTGCATATTTACCATATCGGGCATCTACAAGAGAATATACTGTAGATATATCATCTATTTCCAATTTAGAATACCATACATTCTGATTATTCAATGTCTGAATAAACTTTTTAAGTTGCATTACTGTATTTACATGAATACCGTATTTTTGCGCTCTATCTTCTAATGGCAGCCATGTAGGAACAATATATAGTGATCGTGTATTAACTGCCAATTGAAAATCAGCATTTTTGCCGCCAATAAACACAAAATAATTATTCTTGCTTTTATGTAGCTTAGCAAATTCTTCAACAGTCCTTCTATCCTTAAAATGAAAACTAGTATATCCTGCCTCATGAAAACTTCTTTCCAGTCGGCCTAACCAAACTCTTTTTCTACTATAAAAACAAACATCATTATCCATCTGTTCTGCCAATTCGTCAAACTCTCTTATAAATGCATCACGCGAACTCCTAAATCTTTCAAAATCAAAGTCCTCAAAATCATACTCAGCATAATCTTCTTGATCTAATACCTCTTTCAGCAGATCCAAATTACAAAATATAAGTTTTCTCATAAGTTTTCCCTCCACCTTTTTAAAAATATATTATACTTTTAATATCCCCCTAAATATTAACCACATATATATCACATTTTATCAACACTTTTCAAAATTTATTCCAGCATAGTTATATATCGACTTTTGTTAAGAACCCTTTCCTTGATTATCTCACGCAACTAAATAATACTCAACGACATTCTCTCGACAAATTTCGACAACTTCAGCAAAACATATAACACGCTCTTCTTCTCAATTGACAAAATATCTTTATAAATCAAAAGAGCACTTCCCGGCAATCTCGTATACTGTTTTTAATCCAATTGGTTGATCAGTATATTTATATATGGTTTAGCAGATAAAACAGTAAATAGCATGATGGAAAATCCTTTACTTATATTTTAATACAGAAATACACATATCACAAATCATCCCTTAATATCTATAATTCATAATAATCAAATAAACTATAATTCTCCCCGATATGATAGTTTTTGGTAACATCTACTCTAATATTTCCAATTGCATGTCCCAATAATTTAAAATTATCAACACTTGGACAGCCTAATGTTATATTTTTTTTATCTTTGTTTATCCTATAATCTTTACGAACTTCCTTAAGCAATAACCCTAATACGTTATACCCTTCTGCATAATCACCTCTCACAAAAGCTCCCCAAAAATCATCTTTTGACGATAACTCAACAATTTCTTTATCCATGGTTTGTTCAAACAACCTTCCCATCTTATTCCAATTATACAATAATTTCATATGAATACACCAGTTCATAATCTGAACCCTATTTTTTGTCCAATCCTTTCTTGTTAAATGGTTATATTTTCTACTAATATCCTTAGCTGTCATTGGGCTTCTTTGTTCAATGATCTCTTTTTGTATTTCTGGATAATCAGAGAAACGACATGCCTGATATAATGCTTCAGATGTAAGTATTTTCACTCCATCTATATAAACCGGAAATCCACCAGCCATATTTGACAACCCACCATATTCTTCATGTGTTTTTCTAAAAGTTATACAGTCTTTTATTAAATACATCTTTTTATTATAATTACTCACTAAATCACCTTTTCTGTCAATTAACCTCTCTAGGTAAAAGTGGATACCATTTCCCTAGTATCTCTGATGGAGGACTCCATAAATCTCCCCACCAATACGCCAAAGGACAATTATTAGAAATGTTATAACATGTTGCAAAAAAAGCTCCAAATCCAAATGATATACCCTGACTATATCCCATAGGTTTAATTCTCTCATTCCAGTTCTGAGGCAATGAACATATATATGCCCCCTTTTTTAATAAAGCTTTTTCTAAAACATCTCGGTTAGATTCCGAAGTAAATAAATTCGACTCTACATTCAAATAAGGACTTCTAAATCCTAGCCCTCCTTTTCCTGTTATCCTTTTCTGTTTCTCCATATATTGAACATATGCATTAACATATTCATCATCATCCATATATTGAGGCCACAATACATCATACGGCGGAGCATTGTGATAATTATTATTATATTCATACATTCTATAAATCGTTACCGTAATCCCTTTTTCCTTACATTTTTCAATAAGGCGTTTATTAACATACTCATAATTACCATTATATTCGCCTAGAAAAATAACATCTAACTGCGTATTACTATTTGGATTCATGTTGTCAATCCAATTACCAATATCTTTCATAAGCGTAAATCCAGTATACATACAGTCATCTAAATAAATATATTTATTTACATTTATATTATTGTATCTATTAATTGTAACGCCTTTTGTCTCAAAGTAATACTCTTCAAGTAAATTGATTAATCTTTTTTGACTATGCCCCTTAATTTGAATATCCAAAAACTGTATTTGACTTAAGGATATTATAGGATTTTCCCCCATAATGTCATTTGTATTCCATATTCCCTCAAAAAATTGTATAATTGTACTTTCCTTTATATAGTTATGAGATAACAAACTATCTGTTTCTGTTAGAACAATCTCCCTCTCTTCCTCCGGAAACTGTTTTATCCAAATATCAACATGCTCATCATCAAACTTCCAATTATTCAAATGTATTTGATAATCCTTAATTTTACCCGCTATACTTTCTTCTAGCTTCTGAATTGAATTTTCCATATCCTTCCCCCCTTTTATCAAATTTCAACCACCTTAACCATCTATACTAATTATAATATAATTTTAACAGATATATCAGTTTATTAAATGAGGATACTACATCAAATATCCCCTATTTCAAATATAATTGCATGTTTCTAAATAACCCCATCAAACGATATATCAATGTGGTCTATTGCTTCTTTTTCTCAGTTTCTTTCATCGGGCAAACAGTCAAACACATCCCACATCTTACGCACACGTTTTTGTCTATGATTGGATAATCAAATCCCTCTTCATCCTGAATCATACAGATTGCTTCTTTAGGACAATTTGCATAACAAGCCGTGCAGCCACAACATTCTTCTTTTCGTCTGTATAAAACAGGAATAGGTTTATTATTTAAACTATTCATAGTTGCTCTCCTTCTATATTATTATCCAATCTGATATTATCTTTGATTCCTTGAACCATCTGTTTTTCTTTTACTTAGCGAAACCAAACTGGATTTTCCTGCTCTAAAATCCAAAGTAACATCTATTATTTCCGCCCCTCTTTAATTGTATGATTCAATTTATCTACATATATTGGTATACCTATCCAATCATTATTTTTATCGGCTGATTTAAAATTGGTTCTTTTGTTCTTCTCCAGTGCACATTTTCATATGAATTCCCTTCATATTTCCCAATTCTAGATTCCCATCTATCCCTTATATATGTTTTTCAGCATTATACACTAATACTATTGTTAAACTTAATTATCTGCTACTTCTTTGAATTTTTCTTTACTCTATATTTTTTCACAATCTTTAACAACATAGAATTTTCAATACCCATTCTGCCAATCACCGGTTTAATAACATTTGCAATTTTGTTTGATACACTATCCGGTGCAACCATATTTATCAAACTTTCGTAAGACATATTATCTATGTTAGAAAACAAAATATCTCTCTTAGGATTTCTCTGTTTACACTTAATAATCATTGAGCAATCATAATGCAATAATTCTTTTTCATCAACCCTAGATATCTTTACAGAATTAAAAAGTTCTTCAAGAATTCTTTTGCCCTTCTCTGTGTAAACAAACACACTCGTTGTCCCTTGATTATCATCAAATTTTTTTTCATAATTAGATACTCTCCAACAATCCCCCAAAAGAAAATCTATTCTTTTCCTTTCGGTTTTAACCTTGCACTCATAACAAGATGGTCGAAGACTCATCCCGTTAAAATAAGTTTTGGTAAACGACTTGATTTCTGATTTAGAATCAACCTTTCCCCTTCTTGCAAATTCAGCCACAACCGTCGGTGAAGCATACCCATATTTTTTTGACCTAAAATGAAAACTAAGAAGTTTGTCATTGTATTTTTCTTGAATGTATAAAATATATTTACTAAACAGTTTAGGAGACGGCACACCATAACACACCACTCCAACCGTTATTAAATTATCATAATCCTTACCTAGATAATTTAAAAGTCCTTCTATTTGACAAGGCGTTCCAGAAAAGCAAATTGTTTTTTGATCATCTAATTTCTTCCTTATTTCTTTAAAACAATCCCCTAAATAACTCTGAACATATTTTGATTCTTGCAGCTTGACTAAATCCTCTTTTCTTTCGACCCCAATATGCCTTACAAAAAAGGCATCATCAAATGCCGCCCCATATACAGTGCCTCCTATATCAAGAACATAAGTAGCAATAGCAGAAAACATCCCACCAGAAGTACTATGTAATCGTACGTCCTCATTAAAATTTTGAACTATATATGCATCTGGAATACTTGGCAAAATCTTATTTCTCATAAAAGTATATTAACAAGATAGTGCATTTTTCAAGAACTCTCTCGTCTTTCTCCTTTCTAATTCAAGCTGATTCAGCACGCTTTCATAATCTATAGTTTTAAATACATCTTCTATATTTCCATTATATCTTCTATCTTCAAGTCCTAGCATTTTTGTAAGATTATCAATTCTTGAATTTCGTGAATTATTATCCCTATCATTAAACCTGTTAAATACAATGAATTTCTTTTGATATACAACCGAAAATACACTACCGTGAAAAGAATCGGTAAAAATATATTCAGCATTTTTTACTAAATTAACAAATTCAAAAGGTCCAACATTTTCTATATTATTAAAGTAGTTATCGCTTTCAACATATTGATCTACATATGCAAGATTTATTACTTTAATATTATTCTTTTCTGCAAACTCTTTAACTTTTTCCCGATATTGAGAATTGCTTCCTAAAAAATAGCAAAAAATATATTTATCTTTAATTATTCTACTTCCAATCTTTTCGTCCCATTTATCAGCATCAAGCATCATCGTGGGATCAATAGTAACTACTGCCTTTTTATTTGTCAACTCTTCCACAATTGTTTTTCCTGCATCTTCTCGAACACCAATACTAGAAAATCTTTCTAAATAAAATTTAGTTTTTCTCTTTTGATATTCAGGAATATTACTTACTCCAAAACTTGTAGAAAATGACACCTTTTTAATCTCATTAGGCACAAACAACAAATTATAAAAATTACTAGCCATTCCACTTGGCAACCATAATTGATCACTACCAACAACAATTGCCTGATAATTTTTTGCATCATTTTTTAATTGGTGATACCCATACGATTCCACAACATATTTTTTAAAATTCTCTCTAATAAATCTGTCAAATTGCTTATTTCGATTGGAAATGACCTGCGAATATAATTTATTAGTCCTTATCAATAGTTTATTATGATAAATCTTAATTCTTCTCCTAACAAACGATAAATTAAAGATTCTGGGAATAGATTTAAAAATAAAACTTATCGTCAATTTCTTTTTATATTTAATTATCTTAACATCATATCCCATTTCCTGTAATGTAATTAAAGATGCATAACTTTGAAGTTGGCTGCCATAATTATATGTATCATAACAAGCACATAATCCTATTCTCATATTATTTCTTCCTTTTTTTCCTTAAACTACTAATCATCATCTCAAAAGAATTATAAATACATAAAATATCATATATATGCAACTTAAAACCGCTTATATTTAAATATTTAATCAAATAATACCTTTGTGACTCAAATAAAAATTTCATCATTCGCCCACTTTTTTTCATTTCATCAGTCGACGCCTTACCTGCTAAAACACAGTATTCTGATTTTGTCACCAATCCAATTTTGATGCCCATTTTTTCAATTCTTCTCGCAAAGCAATTCTCCTCATAAAATAAAAATGTATTTTCATCCAAAAAATCTATTTTTCTAAGCAAATCAGACCTAACCGCCCAAAATGCACCAGGTGCAACTGGTGTTTCTATTACATCCATATCTGATTCTATTTTATACACTTCATTTTTTCTACGGATCTTTCTAAACAAAAAAAACTTATCTAACAAAATATCTTTATAACTTGGTAATTTCCAAAACTGTCTCAATTTTGTTCCATTACTAACTACCCTTTTGCATGTTAAAACTCCATATTCGCCATATCTTTCAAAACAATTTAGTATCTCATCAAAATCATCTTCTTCAAAAAAAATATCCGGATTTGCAATAAAACATATATCACATTTTTCCTTCTCAACTAAATACCTTAACCCTATATTATTTCCTTTTGCATCCCCGCCATTTTCTTTCGATTCAATAAAAATAATTTTATTGTCTTTAATTTGATCTATCATTTTTTTAATTATGGTCGCCGAATTATCACCTGACAAATTATCCACTACAACAATTCTATGAAGATTTCTAAAATCATTTATTTTTAATATCAAATCACATGTTTCTTTTGGTGTACCGTAATTTAATATTACAATTCCGACATTATTCATTTAAACAAAACCTCTACATTTTTCATTATTATAATTACATTTTAATGATGCAATCACCAAAGCCATAAGTGTTCCAGACATTGCATCACAAAAAACATGTCCAACCACCATTGCGAACACCAACATTATAAGATACAAAATTAGATAATTTGTTTTTTCATAGGAGCCTTGCTTAAGAAACGAAAAATAAAATAATATTAAAACAACTGTAATAATTAATCCATACCGAAATAGTAAATCAAAAAAATCCATTTCAACAAAATTGTTTATCGATGCTTGTCTATATCCCATTCCAAATACAATATTAATTGGATTATTATTAAATTGAATTAACTGTTCTTCTATTCTTATGCTTCGATTTGATGTCAAATACTGTATCCAATTTCTATCATACGCCGAAAACAGATAATTTTGCCTTGCTATAATTCTAGCAATTTCATCAGCAAACCAATACTTAATAGATACTATTCCTGCTAAAATCAAAATTCCTAATACCACTAAGGTCTTTAAATTTTTTAACTTTGATATGTTAAAGACTTTAAATGCAAAAAATCCAAGAATTAAAACTACAAATATGTAATTAGTTTTAGCCCCTATAAGCAATTGTACAGCGAGACACAAAATTGCTCTAAATGAATTTTTCAAATTCGGTTTTTTATACAAAAAGTTCATTGCAACAAACAGAGAAAATACCATTGCAATACTTACAGCATTACCAGAATAATAAAAACCTTTATACCCCGAATCTGAATACATGTTGGTTCCACTCGCTCCTATTAATTTGGGGAAAATTAAGAGTATCGGATATAGCCAGGAAAGAAAACCCAAAACATTTTCTATATCTTCCAAATTAATTTTTTTTGTAGTAATCAATACACACAGTGCTTCTATCAGTAAAATTACATATATATATTTTAATGTTCGTTCTGTTAGAATCGAAATATTATTATTTTTACTATCAAATATAATAAATATTAGATCATGTAATAAAAAATAACTTGATACACCAAAAGTAAATATTAAATTCTTTTTATTTCTGCACTTAGCTATAACGCAAGATGTTAGTAATATCATTAGCAATCTATAGATAGGACCTATAACAGATAAAGGTGTTTCTTGAAAATAACCATTTATACAATCTACTATAGGCATAATTATAATAAAAAATAAAATACAATCACTAAAATATACTCTATTTCTGATCCTTACTTTCACAAAATCTCCTCACTTACTTTAATTATTCAAATTTTTTAAACATAACTTTTTACCTGCAGAGTTTTTCCAATTCAGCAGATAACCTCTCAATATTTTCGCAATTAACATCCTCTGTAAACAATTTAATATTCTCTTTAATTTTCTCTAATTCTATATTAGAATAACTGATATTTTTTAATTTTTCAATTATTTCAGGAGTAAATCTATATTTTAGAATTCTAGCAGGATTGCCCGCCGCCACAGCATAAGGCGG
>USCK01000059.1 GCA_900553205.1 uncultured bacterium
CACCATATATTCTGTCAAATGGGAAATCAAATATTTGAAGTTCCTTTTCTCTAAGAATTTCAGATACTAATGGTGCTGTCCCTATACTAAAAATTAAATCATACTTTTCTGCCATATTAACAGTGTAACATATTTTTAAATAATAAATATAATTTAAAAGTAGTAAATTATTCTTGTTGAGATATAATTATTGGTGACAATTAATAAGAAAAGGAAGGCGACAATGAAAAATTTATCACCATTACAAGAAGAAAGACTAAAATACCAGCCAAAACTACCTTCATCTTTAGCTGGTGGCATAAGCTCACTAAATTGTGTTGAAGGTTCTGCAACTCAATCTGTTGCAAATCAGGCTGAAATCAAAGAATTATTCCAAAATACATACGGAAAACCTGTTGTTACATTCTCAACTTCTAATGAATCAAAATCTTTAGAAGCAAGAAATGTCGGTGTTATTCTATCAGGTGGACAAGCTCCTGGTGGACACAATGTTATCGCAGGTTTGTATGATGCTCTAAAACAATCAAATCCTGAAGGAAAATTATACGGTTTCTTAGGTGGTCCTTCTGGTATTATTGATGGCAAGTATGTAGAATTTACAGACGAATTCATCAATGATTATAGAAATACAGGTGGTTTTGATATTATCGGTTCAGGTAGAACAAAACTTGAAACAGAAGAACAATTTGAAAAATCATTAGCTGTTTGTAAAAAACTAAACATTTCTGCAGTTGTTATCATCGGTGGTGATGACTCTAACACAAACGCAGCACTTTTAGCTGAATGGTTTGTAAAACACAATGCAGGTATTCAAGTTATTGGTTGTCCTAAAACAATCGACGGCGACTTGAAAAACGAACAAATCGAAATTTCTTTCGGTTTTGATACAGCTACAAAAACTTATGCAGAATTAATCGGTAATATAGAAAGAGATGCAAACTCAGCTAAGAAATACTGGCACTTTATCAAAATTATGGGTAGAAGTGCATCACACGTTGCTTTAGAAGCTGCTTTACAAACTCAACCAAATATCACATTAATTTCAGAAGAAGTTGAAACAAAATCAATGTCATTATCTTCTGTAATTGATTATATGGTTGATATTATTGTAAAACGTGCTGATATGGGTAAGAACTTTGGTATTGCAGTTATCCCTGAAGGTTTAATCGAATTCATTCCTGAAATGAAATCAATGATTGCAAACCTAAATGATATTATGGCTGAACTTGAGAACGATCCTGATTTTGTAAATGCTTCAACAATTCGTGAAAAATTTGAAATCGTAGAAAACAGACTAGATGATGATAATGCAAAAGTTTATAACTCATTACCAGCATTAATCAAAACTCAATTATTAGCAGACCGTGACCCTCACGGAAATGTTCAAGTTTCAAAAATCGAAACAGAAAAATTGTTAATTGAAATGATTGCTACAAGACTTGAAGAAATGAAATCAGAAGGTTCTTTCATTGGTAAATTCAATGCTCAAGCTCACTTCTTCGGTTATGAAGGTAGATGTGCATTCCCATCAAACTTTGATGCTGATTATTGCTATTCATTGGGTTACAATGCTTACGCTCTAATTTCATTCGGTTTGACAGGTTACTTATCATCTGTTAGAAACTTGAATGAACCTGCTTCTAAATGGATTGCAGGTGGTGTTCCTCTTACAATGATGATGAATATGGAACGTCGTCATGGTGAAATGAAACCTGTAATCAAAAAAGCATTGGTTGAACTTGATGGACCAGTGTTCAAAAAACTTGAACAAAACAGAGAAGACTGGGCATTAAACGACAGATACTTATTCCCTGGTGCTATTCAGTACTTCGGACCAAGCTCTGTTTGTGATATCACAACAGTTACTCTAAAACTTGAACAAGAAAGCAAATTAGTAAACGCTTAATGCTTTTTTGAAAAAATCGCTTGAATAATTCGGGAGTTGTTAAATTTTAACAACTCCTGTTTTTTGTTTAATAACACAAATGTTAATATAGCCTTGCGCAGGGTCGGGGTTTGAGATAAAATCTCTTGATATGGAACAAACAGTCAAAACATCATTAACAACAGGTGCAAAACTAATAGTTGATTTCTTATTATCGGAAGGGGTAGATAAGATTTTTGGATACCCTGGTGCAGCTGTTTTACCTTTGTATGATGAACTTTCCAAAAGTCCTATCGAGCATATTTTGACTCGACACGAACAGGCAGCAGTTCACGCTGCAGATGGGTATGCAAGAGTAGCTGAGAAAATAGGTGTTGCTCTTGTAACTTCAGGCCCCGGGGCAACAAATACGATAACAGGGATTTTAAATGCGAATTCTGATAGAACTCCTCTTGTTGTTATTGCAGGACAATGTGAAGAATTGGGGTGTAATAATTTCCAAGAAGCAGATATGACATCTATTGCCTCTACTTGTTGCAAAAAGACATTTTATATAAGTAGGGAACAAGATATACTAAGTACAATGCAACAAGCATTTAATATCGCACAAACAGCGCCTATGGGTTCTGTTGTTGTATCTGTTCCAAGAAGTATTTTAGCGCAAACTTTTGAACATACACCAATAAAAAAGAAATTTGTTCCACCGTTTAATGTCGGGGCTAAACAGTCTGAAATTCAAACATTAATCAATACTCTGAAAAATGCTGAAAGACCTTCAATTTTAATTGGGGGTGGGTGTTATAATTCAATATCTTTAATCAGAGAGTTTGCACATATTTCAAATATGCCGATAGTACATACTCTTATGGGAAAAGGTATTGTAGAAGATTTGTCTTTAGGTATGGTTGGTGTCAACGGTTCAAATCTTGCAAATTCAATTATTGAAGATTCAGATGTTCTTCTTGTTTTGGGTGCAAGATTGGATTCAAGAGTTGCAGGAGCTGTTTCAAAATATTTGCCTTCTACAAAAATCTTGAATATAAATCTTGAGCACAACACTTCTAAAAATGTATTATGCTCTCAAGAAATTATCGGGGATTTGAAGATTATACTTCAACAGATTATAGAGAATATAAAAAACAATAAAATATCTTTCTCCTTGAAATATGACTGGATAGATAAAATTGAATCTTTAAAAGAGATGTACAAACAAGAAAATCATAGCTTTGTGTCAGCAAATATTGACGGACTTGTTACTGAACATGTTTTGAATATTATTCATAACCATACTAAAAAATACAACCCGATAATAACAACTGATGTCGGTCAGCATCAAATATTAGCGAGCAAAATATTTGAATCCAAAACTCCATACAATTTTGTAACATCAGGTGGCTTAGGTGCTATGGGGTTTGGTTTCCCTGCAGGTATCGGGGCATATTTTGCAAAACCTAATTCTTTAATTATTAATATAACAGGTGACGGTTCTTTTCAGATGAATATGCAAGAATTGGGAACTTGTTTAGAATACAAAATTCCTGTTAAAATAATTGTTATGAATAATTCATCATTGGGGCTTGTAAAACAAGCACAAGCAAGATATTATTCTAATCGTTTTTATCAATCAGATATGATTAATCCTGATTTTGTACAAATAGCGCAAGCGTATGGGATACGAGGAGTGTCTATTACTTCTTCTGAAGAACTTGAAAAGGCTTTAGACAAATACATTTCTCTCAATGAACCGGTATTATTTGATGTCCACACAGTGCCTACTGAGCTTGTTTAGCTTTTTTGCGTTCCAAACTCTTTGGAGAACGAACTAATAACATTAAAGGTAATATTGCAAATGAAGCTATTGCAAACCATCTAAAGGTGTCAATATATGCCCATAGATGTGATTGTTGAACTAACTGTTGATATAGTTGAGCTTTTGCCATAAATGTAGATGTCGCACCATCTGTCAAACCTGAAAAAGCACCAGATAAGGCTTGAACTCGTTCTACAAAAACATTGTTTGTGTCGGTAAGTTTTCCAACCATCATGTTTTGGTGAACTTGTGCAAATCTAGATACACAAGTTGTAACAACAGATGTACCTATTGCAGCACCTATATTCTTTAACAGGTTCTGTAAACCACTGGCATTGGTTAATTGGTCGTTATGTAATGTGCAGCAAGATAAGTTAATAAGTGGTACAAGGGCAAGAATCATACCCATACCAAATAAGAAGTTTGGTAATGCAATATCAGATAATGATATTTGCAAATTAATTTCACCAAAAGCTAAACTACCTAAACCTAGAATAATTAACCCTGCGATAACTAAAGGTTTTTCACCCACAATAGGAGATAATGTAGCATTGATAACTGTTGCAACCATACAACCTGCACCACGAGGTACCATTGATAACCCGCTTAAGAAAGAAGTATATCCCATCATTTGTTGTAACATAGAAGGTAACATGGCTGCAGATCCCATCATTGCACCCATAAGTACGATTTGAATAATTGTACCGAATAAATAGTTTTTATCTTTTAATATACTAAGATTCACTAGTGCATTTTTCTTATTCAAGGCTTGCGATAATATAAAGAAGAAGAATCCAATCATAGATATTGCAAAAGTCCAGCATATCCAAGTTGCACCAAACCAATCGGCATCGTTACCTTTGTCTAAGAATACCTGAAAAGCAACAAGCCAAATAGTTAAGAAGAAAAAGCCGACATAATCCATTGTCACATTGTCTTGTTTTCTTGCGTAAGGTGGTTCTTCTAATAAAGACGGAGCTATAGATAATACTAAAATACCAAATGGTATATTGATATAATAAATAAACGGCCAAGACCAATTTTCAGTAATCCAACCACCGATTGCAGGCCCAATAATAGGTGCAACAATTACGCCAAGCCCGAACATTGCCATTGCTTGCGCACGCTGATTCTTAGGGAAGCTTTCAAGCATAATAGATTGAGTTAGTGGTAAAATCCCACCACCACCTAGACCTTGTAAAAATCTAGAAATAATCATCATTCCTATAGAATTTGAAATACCACATAGGAAAGATGATGTTGTAAAGATAAACAAGCACAGCATAAAAAAGTTGTTTCTACCAAGTTTTTTACAGCCAAAATCAACTGTTGGAATAATAATACCACTGGCGATTAAGTAGCTTGTAATAATCCAAGTCGATTCTGTATGGCTAACAGAAAAACTACCTGCCATATAAGGTAATGCTACATTAGAAATAGTTTCATCTAACGCATACATAAATACTGCTATCATTAAAGGTGCAGCGATTAACCAAGGGTTCTTACTAGGTTTCCATTCATCATCTTTTATAACTTGTGCATTATCCATTATTTATTAGTCCTTATTAATTGAAAGAAATGTTTTCCATTTCTGTTACTGTTTTCCTAAATTTTCTTAATGAATCTCTGATTCTATCTATTTCTGCTTTAGGAAACATTTTATGAACTTTCTCAAAAACTTCTTGAGTTTTTATTCTTATTTCGTCATAAGTTTTTTTACCTAATTCTGTCATTACAGGGATTTTTACCATTCTCGATTTTTTAGTGTCATATAATCTTGTTATCAAACCTTTTTCTTCAAGCGAATCTAAGAATTTACCTGTATGAGCTTTACCTTTAAGAATTGCATTGGCAAGTTCTATTTGGGACAGATTTTGATTACAGTCAAGAGTATCGAGAATAGTGAATTCTTCAAGAGTTACACTTTTGACATTTTTTTCAAACCATCTTTTGAAGGTTTCGTGACAAACACGAGAAGACAATTCAATTTCATATCCCAAACTATCTATAAAATGTTCTTTAAATTCCATTTTTCCTCCTAAGAAAAAGTTAGTAGAAAATTCTACGAGTAGAATTTTCTACTAATGTAACAAAAGCAAAAATCTATGTCAATCTGTATCTTGTTTCAATTACTTGTTGCGCATAAAAAATGAGGCAATTTCTGAGTGAGGCAGAACCTTACTGATAGGTCTGCCATGAGGACAAGTGTAAGGGTGCTTACAGCCTCTCCAGCGTTTGATTATTTCCTGCATTTGAAACATATTCAAAGATGTGTTTGCCTTCACAGCAGCTTTGCAAGATGTGGTTATAAGGATTTTTTCTTCCAAATTATCCAAATCACCTTCCAGATTTTCCAGAATATCCTTGATTATATCCTTTGGTGAAACTTTGGATAATAATTGTGGAACTTTTTTGAACATTATATCTGTATCGTTCAAAAATTCTATTCCGTATCCGAATTTTGCAAACTTATCAAGATGTTCTTTTAACAACTCGGCTTCAACAGGTGTAAGTTCAATAATATCCGATATAAACAACAGTTGTGATGACGGCTCTTTTTGAGATTTTAATGTTTCGTAAATATATCTTTCATCGGCAATATGTTGGTCAACAATTTCCAGTCCATCTTCTTTTTCGATAAGAATATATGTTTTTTTATACTGCCCGATTATATTTTCTTCTTGCTTAACCTCAGTTACAATTTGTGGTTGTTGGATAAACTGATGTTGTCTAAAATGTTCAGGTTCTTTATATACAACAGGTTCTTTTATAAATTTAGTAAACTCTGTTTTTTCTTTTGGAACTTCTTGTATTTCGTTTTCTTCTTCCTCGTAGGACTTTTGAGAAAACAAGTTTTGAATATCGGAATTTACTGCGATATTTGTTTGAAAATCTTCAGGATTCGGGTCTTTAACCTGATGAGTATTTATTCTAACAATATTCGACAAAGAGTTATCTACAGAAGCACGAATAAAATTAAATATTTGGTTAGGATTTCTGTATTTAACTTCTTTTTTAGTCGGGTGAACATTAATATCCAACTCGTCAGGTGGAAGTTCTAAATTCAAGATTACAAAAGGATACTTTCCGTTAGGAATCATATTTTTGTATGCCATATCAATGGCTTTCATAAATACAGGACATTTTACGGTTCTTGAATTTACAAATATATGATAATCTTTTTTACTTGAACGTGTAAAATCAGGTGTGCTTACATATCCGGAAATTTTCAGACCAGATATATTATCACAACCTTCTGCCGGACGTAAATTGTCAAACAATGTTTTAGAATAAAGATTTTTAATGACTTCCGGCAAACTGCCTAAGCCGTTTGTCTTTAGAACGGTTTTGTCATTGTTCTTTAGTTCAAATCCAATATTTGTATTAACCAAAGCCATAGAAGTTACAAGCTCAGAAATATACGCAAATTCGGTTTTAGGATTTTTTAAGAATTTTAGTCTTACAGGCAGATTATAGAATAAATCTCGAACCTCCATTATAGTTCCGACAGCGCAACCTGTTTCTATTTTATGGACTTCTGAGTTTTCGCATGTAACTTTTGTGCCTGTTTCAAAATCTTTGGTTCTTGTTATACAAGTAAGTTTTGAAATAGAAATAATACTGGCAAGCGCTTCACCACGAAATCCCATTGTTCTGATATTATATAAATCCTCAGTCTTTTCAATTTTGCTTGTAGCGTGTTTGGAAAAAGCAAGGATAATATCATCAGGATGAATGCCTGAACCGTTATCTGCAATCCGAATATTGCGACATTCGTTTGAAATCTCTATGCTTACTTTTGTAGCTCCTGCATCAATAGAATTCTCGACAAGTTCTTTAACAACAGAGAATGGTCTTTCTATAACCTCACCTGCTGCTATTTGGTTTATTATATGTTTTGATAACTGGTGTATTCTTGCCATATATAAATTTTAGCTTAAAAAAAGATATATAGCACTTTTGTTAAAAATAGTTTATAATTATAAAGAAAAGAGGTACTATTATGAGTTTTGGAATAAGTGGTTCAGACCCATTCAAGTCATACGCATCAAGTTCAGAAGCCGGTGGTGGCATGGGTGTTTTTGTAAAAAGAAACAAAAAGAAAAAAGACAGTAAAAAAGAAGAAGAAGAAAACTCCATAATGGACGAAGATTCTGATGATGAAGATATCGAAGTAGATATTGATGATGACTTTTTATTGTAACCTATGGCTTTGTTTGTCGGCTAAGTAAATTATTTTTATTTCGTCAGTGTGAAATTGTTACAAATATTTTTATTTAAACTAGCAAATTATTTTAGTTTTGCGTTTTATAATAAATATGAAAGTTCATCGCAGCCTACAAACAAATTTTACAGCTAAGCCAAAAGCCATTGAGGAAAGTAAACAAAACCAACAGCTAAGAATTGCAGTAATCAGGGGCTTAATACTCTTGCTAATTATAATGTTGCAGGTATAAATTTTAAAGGCTACTATGGCGATCAACAACCTGCGAAAAAACTTTTTTGGATTTTGACAGGCAGAAACCAAATATATAGAGATAACGAAACTGATTATAATACATACTATACAGGTACAAATAAAAAATGGGTTACAACAAATCCTGAGGATTTACTGAAACGCACCCCTGAACAAGCTATTCAAAGTATTTGTACTCTTAATGATAATCTTGATATTCCGGGGTATGTACTTTCACCAAACTATGGTCCTAAATGGGGCAGACGCGCAAATTATATAGAAATCAATCCGAGAACAGTAGCGCAAACGTATTGTGATACAAAAGAAGAAGGACTTTTGAATACATTAAAACTTCTTCCTGCAATACCTCCATCAAGCAAAAGTGTCGCAAATTGCGTTGTACTTTCGGAACTATACCCACCAATGTATCGTGATAATGACGGCAAAACGGGATTCAGTTCTTTATATACGGTAGATTTACATTCAGGTATTTCAAAGACTTTATTATCAAAAAATCTCTCTCGTGGATATCAACGAATGGGCGATGATGAACAGGTAAAAGCGTTTAATGATTTGGCACATATAAGAGGGCTAAAAACAGGAATCAGAATGCCACTTTCAGAAGGGCAAATGACAGTACAGGGCAGACCCTTTAATTGGGATAAAGATGAAAAAGCATTTATAGATGCTTGTTGTTGGGCTGTTGATTTAGGGTTTGATTCTATCTTCTTTGACAGTGCAAAGCATGTCGGCGATTATGATATGGGCAACTATTGTGGTCATGGCAGAGTTCCTAATTTCGGACAAATGCAATGGATTACAAATCAGATAAGAGAAAAAACAGGAAGAAATGATATCTCTCTTGTCGGAGAAAAATGCAACGATGATACAAGATTTAATGCAATGGGTTTAACTGCAGGTAATGATTGGGGCAGAGCTGATGATTTCAACAGTGTGATGAATGAATACAAAAAACAAAAATGGAATGATGAATATGCGGCAGGCCCGATTATCTCTGATGATAATGATGACGGTGCTATGTCTTTTGAACAAAGACGAAGAAGGCTCGGAAACGCTCTAAACGCTTACGAAGATATTGGTTATAAATTGCCTGTTTATATGCAGATGCACGATATTATGCCTTTAACTCCATTTACAAATACGCATAATGAAATGATGAACAGTTATAACAGAACAACTTATGGCGACCATGAAAGCCAATACAACAACACTTTTAATACCTCTCAAGCCGCAAAAGATCACAGAATGGGAATGTATTATGAATTTCTACATGTTATTGACCGTTAGTTAGTTTGTTATAGTTTTCAAGATAGACTTTAGCAAGTTTTGGTTTGTCCAATTTTTTATACACATAAGCCAAATTGTAATGGAAATCAGGCTCTGTATTCTTAAGCTCTATTGCTTTTGTCAAATTTGATTTAGCTTTCTTTAAATCCCCTGCTTTTATATAAGCACAGCCCAGATTGTAATAAACATAAGGAAAATCTGATGCGTATTTTTTTGCTTTTTTATAATAATCAATAGCCATAAAATATTTATCATCATTCAAGCATATATTACCGATGTTATAGTATGCTTTATAATTAAATTCATCAGTTAATATTGCTCGTTTGTACATAAATATAGCATCTTCTCTGCGTCCTAAATCAGAGAGAATGTTTCCCATTAATACATAATCTTGTGCTGAACGATATTTTTCAGGTATTTTAAGGAAGGTATTAAGTGAATCATCTAAATTGTTATCCGTATATAGAGCAACTGCTTGTTGAGAAAGGTTATGAACTCTTGTAAGTTCTTCTTTTATTTGCTCTTTTGATACCAAATCCTCACCAACCTCTAATTGTTTCTTTTTGAAAGGATTTTTTATACTAATTTTATTTTTCTTTAGTGCAGTAATATCTTCTGTTGTTGTAACAGGTTCTTGAAGATTTACTTCTTTAGATTTTTTAGAGAACAAATTTATATGTTTTGTTTGTTGTTTGGGCTGTGTTTGTTCAACTTGTTTTGTTTCGGTTTTTTCTTTTTTTATGAAAGAAAATTTATTTGAAGCCTTTATCTCTGTTTTAGGAGGT
>USCK01000060.1 GCA_900553205.1 uncultured bacterium
ATTATACGAAATGCTCACAAAATGATGATATGGAAAGCATACTAAATAAAATGATAGAGGCAGATGTAATTGTTATGGCAAGCCCTGTTTACTTTTATACAATAAATGCACAAATGAAAACTTTAATTGACAGATGTTGCGCTAAATATACAAAAATCATAAACAAAGAGTTTTATTTTATAGCAACGGCTGCTGATTCTAATAACAGAATGCTTGATAGAACTTTTGAATGCTTTAGAGGTTTCACGGATTGTTTAACGGGCACTACTGAAAAAGGCTGTTTGTACGCATCAGGTATTTGGAACAAAGAGGAAGTTAAATCTACAAGATATATAGAAGATGCCTATAATATGGGATTAAACGCATAAAAAATCTGCAGTGCAGGTCTTTTTTTAGCTAACAGCTGTTTGTAAATCATTAACAGGATTATACTTATCTTTTTCATTATTTTTAATAAGATTTTCATAATAATTTTCTTTATAATCAAGCAATTCCAACTGTTTTTTCAAATCTTCCATTTGTTGTAGAGCTTTTATCTTTGTCGCTTTTATAATACCAAATCTTTCAGGTATTGTTGAATCCCCGACCATGCATAAATCTATATAACGTTTTATGGCTTTGTTTTCGGTTCCGACAGATCTCAAACATTTAACTATTTTTACCCAACCCAAATCATGTTCAGAGAATAATCTGACATTATTGGAATCTCTTGTTATTGATGGGAAAAATCCACTCTTTGCCCAAAATCTAAGTGTATGTTCAGAAATATCCATTAATTTAGCAACTTCTTTAATCGTGTACATCTTTATATCTACCTCCGATAATAAAATTATACACCAAAGCCATTAACTGGTAGTAACTCTCAAGTGTTAATATAGAAAATCTTACACCTAAAGATTTGTATGCTACGGCAACACAGTAGATGAAAAAGAATTATCAGACTGTAGAAAATATCAAGAGTTATAATACAGGCGCATTAGCAGGGAATTAATTCCCTGCTAATGCGTTTTCCAAATCTTCTTTTGGATTTGTAATTGGTTTTATCGCAAATTTTTCTACCAAGATATTTAAAACATTTGGAGAAACAAATGCAGGCAAAGAAGGCCCTAGTCGTATGTTTTTAATACCAAGAGATAACAAAGTCAACAGAATGCATACAGCCTTTTGTTCATACCAAGATAAAACAAGAGATAAAGGTAAATCATTGACTGTACAATCAAATGCTTTTGCCAATTCTACTACAACTTTTATTGCAGAATAAGCATCATTACACTGCCCCATATCAAGTAATCTCGGAATACCGTCAATAGTACCTAAATCCAAATCATTAAAGCGATATTTTCCACATGCCAGAGTCAATACTATTGTATCTTTAGGCGTCAATTTTACAAATTCTGTGTAATAATTACGTCCCGGTCTTGCTCCATCACAACCACCTACAAGAAATATATGTTTTATATCACCTGATTTTACTGCTGAAATTATTTTATCAGCAACAGATAACACAGTATTATGAGCAAAGCCTACGGTTAGGATTTCACCACCATTGATACCTTTATTGTTTTGAACCTCTTTATAGCCACCAAGTTCAAAAGCCTTATTTATTAAAGGAGTAAAATCCTTATTTTCGTCGATATGAACCATTTCAGGATATTGAACAACCGAGGTTGTAAAAACTCTATCCGAATAACTTTCTTTGACAGGCATTATACAATTTGTAGTAAATAGTACAGGAGCAGGGATATTTGCAAACTCTTTTTGTTGATTCTGCCAAGCTGTGCCGAAATTACCTTTTAAATGCTTATATTTCTTTAGTTCAGGATAAGCATGACAAGGCAACATTTCGCCATGGGTATAAATATTAATACCCTTATCTTTAGTCTGTTCTAATAATATAGCCAAGTCCTTCAAATCATGACCTGACACAACAATAAACGCCCCTGCTTCAATATGAGTACTTACCATTGTAGGCTCTGGATTGCCATAAGTTTCGGTATTAGCTTTGTCTAACAACTCCATACATTTCAGATTAACTTCACCTGTTTTCAAAATAAGATTCAAAAATTCTTCATTAGTATGCTCTTTTGATATTGCAATTAATGCCTCATAGAAGAAATCATCAACCTCTGGCGCTTTATATCCCAAGACTCTGGCATGATGGGCATAGGCAGCCATACCTTTTAGACCGAAAAGGATTAACGATTTTAGACTTCTCACATCTTCATCGGCAGTCCAAACATCAGAAATATTGAACGAAGCACCACATGAAACTTTACTTTTAACTTTTTGAAGCATTTTTTGAATAGAAGGATTATCAAAATTTACATTTGTTATAGTTGTAAATAAACCTTCTATAAGCAAATTTGTATTTTCTTCATTCTTTTCCCCACAATTTGCGAGTTCTATCAATGAACTTGTCAATTCATCTTGCAGATTTGCAGTATCAGGCTGTTTGCCACAAACTCCTCTAACCGTACACCCTGCACCAAAAGCCGTTTGTTCACATTGAAAACAAAACATTCCCATATAAAAACTCCTTATTTTTGATTACAGTAGCAATAATAAACTGCTAAATAGACATACTCATATAACCACATAGGCTATACTAAAGAGTAATCATATAAATGTAACAAAAAACTAACAAACTGGAACCTGATAAAAAACTGTAGTACAATTTTAAAAATGGGATATTTTATGGAGGAAATAAAAATATGCAAATGATGCTAGATAAAAAACTATATTCCGAAACAGAGTTTGTGCCGGGATTATGGTCAAAAGAAATTAATGTAAGAGATTTTATTCAAAAGAACTATACTTTATATACAGGTAATGCAGACTTTTTGGAAGGTCCAACATCTGCAACTTCAAAATTATGGGAAGAATGCTGCGAATTGTTAAAACAAGAACGTGAAAAAGGTGGAGTTCTTGATATGGATACAAAAATTGTATCTACAATAACTTCTCATGGTGCTGGATATATTGATAAAAACTTAGAAACTATTGTTGGTTTACAAACAGATGCACCTCTAAAACGCTCTATGCAACCATTTGGTGGTATAAGAATGGCAGAAGGAGCTTGCAAATCTTATGGCTATCAAGTAGATCCGGAAGTTTCTGAAATCTTTACTAAATACAGAAAAACTCATAACCAAGGTGTTTTTGATGTTTATACTCCAGAAATGAAGGCTGCAAGACACTCTGCAATTATTACAGGACTTCCTGATGCTTATGGTAGAGGACGTATTATAGGTGACTATAGAAGAGTTGCTTTGTATGGTATTGACAGACTTATTGAAGATAAGAAAGAACAATTTGCGTCTTTAGAAGGTGAAATGACACCTGATAAAATTCAATTAAGAGAAGAAATATCAGATCAAATCAAAGCTTTGAAAGAAATGATAGAACTTGGTAATATCTACGGTTATGATATTTCAAAACCTGCAAGAAACGCTAAAGAAGCAATTCAATGGTTATATTTTGGTTTCTTAGCTGCAGTAAAAGAACAAAATGGTGCCGCTATGAGTATCGGTAGAACATCAACTTTCTTAGATATTTATATTGAAAGAGATTTGAGAGATGGTATTATTACTGAATCAGAAGCTCAAGAAATGATAGATCATTTCATCATGAAATTAAGACTTGTAAAATTTGCAAGAACACCTGAATATAACGAATTATTCTCAGGTGATCCTACTTGGGTAACAGAATCTATTGGTGGTGTTGGTGTTGATGGCAGACCATTAGTTACTAAAAACTCATTCAGATATTTACACACATTAGAAAACCTTGGTACTGCTCCTGAACCAAACTTGACTGTTTTATGGTCAAAGAATTTACCACACGGATTCAAAGAATATTGTGCTCATATTTCTATCACAACATCATCTATTCAATACGAAAACGATGATATGATGAGAGTTACTCATGGTGACGATTATGCAATCGCTTGTTGTGTATCATCAATGGTTGTTGGTAAAGAAATGCAATTCTTCGGGGCAAGAGCAAACTTGGCAAAATGTTTGTTATATGCAATTAATGGTGGTGTTGATGAAATATCAAAAGCTCAAATTGGACCAAAATATAGACCTATTACATCTGAATATTTAGACTTTAACGAAGTTATGGATAGATATGAAGATATGATGGATTGGTTAGCAGACTTGTATGTAAATACTTTAAATGTAATTCATTATATGCACGACAAATATTGTTATGAAAAAGCTCAAATGGCACTTTTAGATAGAGATGTAAAAAGATATTTCGCAACAGGTATTGCAGGATTATCAGTTGTAGCAGATTCTTTATCAGCTATTAAATATGCAAAAGTAAAAACAATAAGAGATGAAAACGGTGTTGTAGTTGATTATCAAGTAGAAGGAGAATTCCCTAAATATGGTAATAACGATGACAGAGTTGATGAATTGGCAGTAAATCTTGTAAGAAGCTTTATGGCAAAAATCAGAAAACATTTCACTTACAGAAATTCTATTCCAACAATGTCAATTTTAACAATTACATCAAATGTTGTTTACGGTAAGAAAACAGGAAACACTCCTGATGGTAGAAAACAAGGAGTACCTTTAGCTCCTGGTGCTAACCCAATGCACGGTAGAGATAGTAACGGTGTTGCAGCTTCATTATCATCTGTTGCAAAACTTCCGTTTGAAGATGCTCAAGACGGTATTTCAAACACATTCTCAATCATACCTAACGCACTTGGTAAAGATGAAATATTCATGGGCGACTTAAACATTCAACTAGATTGTGGTTGCTGTGAATCTAATATGAACTAGTTATAGAAAGGACTATATAAAATGGCTACAATGCAAGAAGAAAACTTAATAAATATATTAGATGGATATGTAGAAAAAGGTGGACACCATTTAAATGTAAATGTTTTCAACAAAGAAACTTTACTTGATGCTCAGGCTCACCCTGAAAAATATCCTCAATTAACTATAAGAGTTTCAGGTTATGCTGTTAACTTTATAAAATTAACAAAAGAACAACAAGACGATGTAATTTCAAGAACATTCCATAATAAAATGTAGTATGGAAAAAGTATTTGGAAACATACATTCAATAGAGAGTTGTGGAACTGTAGATGGCCCGGGGATAAGATTTGTAGTCTTTACCCAGGGCTGTCCTTTACGTTGCAAATATTGTCATAATCCTGATAGTTGGACAACAACAGAAAACAAACGAATGTCTGTTGATGAAATTATAAAAAAATATAATGGTGTAAAAGAATTTGTAAAAAGTGGGGGCATTACGGTAACAGGTGGTGAACCTATGTTACAAATACCTTTTGTTACAGAACTTTTTAAACAAGCACATATAAGGAATATACATACTGCTCTTGATACTTCCGGATTTCTATTCAATAGAAATAATACAGAGCAAGTTGATAAATTGTTAAAATATACGAACTTGGTTTTGCTTGATATAAAACATATTAACGATGATGAACATAAAAAACTGACAGGAGTATCTAATAAAAACATTTTAGATTTTGCAAAATATTTATCCGAGAATAAAATTCCAGTATGGATTAGACACGTTGTTGTGCCAAATATAACGTATAATCCTGCATATTTGAAAGAGTTAGGCGAGTTTTTAGCAGAATTAAATAATATCAAAGCATTAGATGTATTGCCATACCATGATATGGCAATACCAAAATATGATAATTTGAAAATAGAATACCCTTTGAAAAATACACCACCTTTAACGAAAGAAGAAGGTATAAAAGCAAGGAATATAATTCTTGAAGCTTATAAAAATAAAAAAGGTAGCAAATCTTAAAAAAGTATGGTATTATTTTAATACTACAATATGAGTTGTTTGAGGTAATTATGGCAAAAGAAATTGATTATGAAGAATTAGAAGAATTTTTATCTAAATTACAATCGCCACAACATAATTCAAAGGTTTTAAAAATATTGAAAATATTACGTGGAAAATGGAAACTTCCTGTAATATATGCATTGTTTAAGAAAAAATCATACCGTTTTTGTGAACTTCAAAGAGAAGTTTCAGAGATAACAAATGCTATTTTAATTTCTACATTAAAAGATTTGCAAGCAAATGGGATAGTAAAACGTATTCAAATAGATGATAAAGCCTCGCATGTTGAATATTCCTTGACAGAGAAAGGATTTTCTTTGTTTCCTATTTTTATAGAAATTATTCGTTGGGGGGAATTGTATTAAAATTTTTTATCCTTTTATTTCTAAATATTTTTTACCCAACTTTTTATTAACAAGCTCTACGATTTCTTTTGCAAAGTCGGCATAAACCCTTCTTGAGAAGTGGTTTATACATTCATTGTAATCATCATCACTTTGTATAAGATTTGTTAGTTCTAGTAAATCAATATTATCATATTTTTTCGCAAACTCTCTAACATATTTATTCATAATAATATGTCTTTCAGCCATTCCTTCATATCCTTCAAGATATTTATCAGTAGGTTTTTCGCTACCCAAAACTAAAATAAGTTGAGTTTTAGGGTCTAGATGTTCTCTTATGTATTTCAGATTTTGCATAACCAAATCTACAGGAGGATTTCCTGCAAATGTGTATTCATTCTTGAAGGATTTTAGGATTAATTTATTCTGTTCTTTTGCTTCATCAGGAATAGATGACAAAACTTTATCCCAGTTGTTTTCATCAGTTATATCGCAGTTTGTATAACCGTATTCAGCATAAGTACCATCAAATTTATTTATGTATAAACCTCTGTATGTTGTTGTCAAAAGACTAAGTACAATCGCATCATATTTTTTATCAAAGAATCTTGTCTTAAATTCATCAGGACTTGGGCAAGGAAATTTTTTGCATAATTCTAGCAACTTTTCTTGAGGCAGTCTGTCAGTTTGTTCAATAAAAGCTGTATGTGTATGGGATAGTATGTATACCAACTGTTTATTCCAATAAGGAAATTCAGTATCAATATTGCAATCTCCTGTAATATAACTAATAACTGAATGCAAATCACAAGCACCTTTAAATAAAATATTTATGTGATTTGAAGTATCCTCTTTTTCTTTTGGTTTTATTTCTAAATTATCAACTATTTTTACGCAATCAAATTTTGTTGAAAGATTTGAAGATACAGGAGGCACTACCTCTATTTTAGGTGAACCTAAATATGAATAAACAAATTGTTCTATACCCATATTCATAATTCTGCAAGAGAATAAGAAATGTTCTAAACTATTGGTATCTTTATTTAATACATAAAAACCACATATACCATAATTGCCGTATTTATCCTCAACGATTACATAACCTGCATCATAGGAAGTAGTATTATTAAAATACTGTTTCAAATCCTCTTTCGATGTGCGTTTTTTTGTAAAATTAAGCTGATTAGTTCTGTGTATAAGTTTATCAATTCTATCAAGGTTTTCTAAACAGTCTTTTTTTATACAAATTTTTATTTCACTATTCTTCAAGAAATCTTCGTTTGAGCATTTTGTATCAGTTTTATCTTTTGTTTTTTGCTCAAGAATTTTATAACTTTTTAGTCTTGTGTGTTCAAAATCATAATCATTTACTAGATATAATTCTTCTGCTATTTTGTCAATTTGTTCTGGGGTTGCAGACATTATATTTGGGCAATAGTATTTGATTTCATTAATATTCATCTCATTGTCATCAATCATTATGACATTTTCTTCACGCAAATTCATTGATTGAATAATATTTTTTACTCGCATTCCTTTTGGTGTCCAATCAATAGAAGGGAAAACAAATAACTGCCAAAACTTTAAATATCCGTTGGTTAAAAACTGAGCTTTGACATCAAGATAGTTGTTTTTTGAACAAATTGAATTCATTATTCCTTTTGTTGTTAATTCTTCTATTAGTAAAAGAGTTTTTTCTTTAAACTTGATACCCCCCTCGGATAAAGTCCCGTCCCAAAAAGTTTCGTCTAAATCCCATATCACAAGTTTTGTTTTGGTTATATCATAATCTTTTTTCATATTGTTTCCCCTACCCTATTAATAAGTTATATGATACAACATTTTAAGCGATTACAAATCATTCATTAATCGGAGTATGCAGAAATCTTTAAAATTTATTTTATCATTTCTTGATAAGGTAATTCTTTGAACCCTCGTTTTTTATAAACATGTACAGCGTGTTCATTCTCTGCTTCAACTTCTAATTTTAAAATTGTATCGGGATAGAGAGATTCTATAAATTCTATAAAATTAGGTATAATACCTAAACCTCTGTATTCTTCTTTTAGGTATAAATCTTCAAACCAAATACATTTTTTGCCGAATTCTGTAGAAAAACTTTTAGCAATCATTGCGTATCCTACTACCTCTGAACTGGTATTAAAAACATACCCCTCTAAAAATGGGCAATCATTGATGCAGTTTTCGAAGTCGGTTTCAAATATATCTTTGCTTCCGTTTGTAGAAACAGCATCAGAGGAATAAAATTCTTCCATCATAGATATAATTTCTTGTTTGTCGTAGGTTTGAAATTGTCTGATTGTTATTGTCATAAGTAACCTCATCTTTTTTTATTTTAGCATGTAATAGCAAAAATTTTTTTTAGCTGCTTTAAAATAAATATGAAAGCAACAACATATAATCAACAAACATATTTCAAAGGTTATGATGCCAGACCATTAAAAGCTCTTTATTTATCTTCTCCTAAAAAAGAGTTGGGTTTGGAATTAGAGCGAATAGGGAAAAAAGCAGGTTTTGATGTTTTTATTCCTTCTGGTCGAACCTTACTAAAGGCCAGTGAAGCAAAATATGCCTATGCCGACCTGTCAAATAGTCCTTGGGCTCAAGATATTGCAACAATTTCGCCTAAAAAGAAAATCATAACAAATGAATATTATGATGACTTTGCCGATAATTTATCACGCAAACTTGGGTTGTATAAAGATTTCGATAGAGAAATTCCACAGGGTGGAAATATGTATTATATAAAGGATACAGATGGTAAAGATATTCTTCTTGCAGGTCAAGATGTACAAAAAAGCATAGACAAACTTGAAGGTGCAAAAAGTGTTTTGGGAGTAGATAAAATTGAATACATACCACAGATGGATTATCATATAGATTTGTTTGTTAGACCTTTAGATAACAAAAGAATTTTGCTTACAGATGATTCTTTAACAATAAAAGCTTTTAATAAAGGAATGAAATCTATTCAAAAACTTCTTAAAAAAGAACCTAAAAAAACAGAATTGTTAGTAGTAAAAGAAAATTTGGATAAGGAATTAAATAAATTCAAGAAATCCGTTCTTAATAATGTTCAAGCACCAAGAGAAGATGTAAAAGATATTTTAGAGAATAAAGGTTTTCAAGTTATAGGTGTTCCTGGAAGAATTTATCAAACATTTCCTGAACCTGAAGATATACAAATTGCAAAAGAGTATATAAGTGAAGCTTCAAATAAAAAATCAAAAAAACTTGCTTTTTTACCTTTGTTTCCAGAAGAACTTCTTTCTTTTTATCCATGTGTTTCAAAAGAAAAAAGTATAAAACCTGAAGAACAACAACTTACTCATTCGCTTAATTTCATGAATGCAATTATTACAAAAAATAAAAAGGACGAAATGGTATATATTTCTAATAAATCAGATTTTGATAAAAGAATTGGACTAACACCAGAGATAATAAAAGAAAGTGGTTTTAGTTTTGAAAAAGAATTTGTTAACTCATTGAAACCTTATATAAAAGAAGAAAATGTATATTTTGTAGAAGGCAAAAATGGCGAAATACAAGATTCTTTAGAAAATCTAGCAGGTGGAGTTCATTGCCTGACAACAGAAATTCCGGAATAAAATATATATTGCCGTTAATATATGTAACAAATCTGTTTTTGCCTGAAATTCAGCCCCTCAACAAATACTTTTATTATATAACTGTGAATATTTTTAGAGAGTAACATTATATGTCTGAGATAAATTCGCTAAATTCAATGTCCAACGAGTCCATAGAATTTAGCAATAAACCCGACATTTCAAACAACAATTCAATACATAACTCTTTATTTGATAAAAACAAAAATGGAGTTATTGAAATTGCCGAGCAAAAAGCCGGCATAATGAGTACACTTAATAAACTTTTAGATTCAGACATAAACGAATGCTTTAACAGCAATATCAAATATAATAAATCTGATGCAAACAGTATAATAGAAGCTGACACACAAGTAAAAGCAAGACAACAAAAGACAATGATATGTGGATAGCTTCTAATA